>JAIORB010000119.1 GCA_021108325.1 Bacteroidales bacterium
GATATCTTCCCCAGGAATTTGGTGTCTACCCAAAAATATCAGCAGAAATGATGTTAGACCATTTTGCAGAACTTAAAGGTGTAATAGACAAAAAAGAACGCAAAGAACTGGTAAAAGCACTCCTTGAACAAACAAATTTATACCATGTACGCAAGAAAAATTTAAGTGGGTATTCGGGAGGAATGAAACAAAGATTTGGTATTGCACAGGCACTAATTGGAAATCCTAAATTAATAATTGTTGATGAACCAACTGCAGGGCTTGATCCGGCCGAAAGAAACCGTTTCCATAATTTGTTAAGCGAAATTGGTGAAAATATAATTGTTATTCTATCTACTCATATAGTTGACGATGTTAGTGATTTATGTAAAGATATGGCCATAATAAATGAAGGTGAACTGTTGTTACAAGGTGAACCTTCTGAACTAATCAAAAAAGTGGAAGGTAAAATATGGAAAAAAGTAATTGAAAAAAGTGAATTAACTGAATATCAGAAAAAGTACAATATAATTTCAACCAGGTTATTTACCGGAAAAATTATTGTCCACGCTTTTAGCGATACTAATCCTGATTCTTTTGAAATGGTAGCACCTTCACTTGAAGATGTATACTTTTCATCTATTAAGAATGCGAAACAAACAGTTAATGTTTAATTAAATTCCGTATCTCATGTTTTTCAGAATATTATCATTTGAATTAAAATATAAATTTCGTCGACCAGCAGTTTACATTTATTGGATCATATTGTTTGGTCTTACTTTCCTTATGGTAAATGCATTTAGCGGTCTTATTGATGGCGTATCAGTATCTATTGGGGGAATGGGTGGAAAAATATTAACTAACTCTCCTTTTATTATATATACTCTTATATCTGGTTTTGGCTTTATGGCCATGATACTTTTACCTGCACTTATTGGCAGTTCAATTTACCGAGATTATGAAAGCAATACACATGCCATATTATTTTCATACCCCATAAGTAGATTTGGTTATTTGGGAGGTAGATTTTTAGGTGGTTTTATTGCTGCTATATTTGTATTTTCCAGTATCGGATTTGGAATATGGCTGGCTTCTTTAATGCCTTATCTAAATCGCGACTTTTTTGGTGAAAATGTATTTATGGCATACATAAATCCATATTTGTCTAATATTATTCCTAATATATTTATCATTGGAATATTTATTTTTACTATTGCCGCTGTTTCAAGAAATCTTTTAGCTACGTATTTGGGCTGTATAGCACTGTTAGTTCTTTATGGAGTAGCAGGCTCATTAATAAGTGATATAGATAACATTACTGTAGCATCACTAATTGATCCTTTTGGAGGAACAGCATTTGAGTCTCTAACTAAATATTGGACAGTAACAGAAAAAAATGAACAGTTAATACCTTTTACATGGTTGTTGCTAATAAACAGACTTTTATGGCTCAGCTTTGCAATCGCCATATTCTCATTATTGTTAAGTAAATTTAAATTTACACAAAGTGTTTTTCAATTAAAGTTTAGAAAAAATTCGCGATTAATTTTTGCAAACGTAAATCCTGTTTCTAAAATTTTTAAGCTTAAGCTTCCTAAAGTAAATCAGCAATTTACATTTAAAGCAAAATATCGTCAACTTATCCGACTAATAAAATTTGAAACCATTAATCTAATTAAGAATCCTTACTTTTTAGGAATATTGGTTACCGGTATTTTATTTGTAATAATGAATGCTGCACAGCTTGGTAAAATATATGGAACCAGTACTTATCCGGTAACATATCAAGTTATTGAAATACTAGGAGCAACATTTAGTCTCTTTGTTTTAATTATTATAACATTTTTATCTGGTGAAATTGTATGGAATGAGCGAGGGTTTAAGATAAATGAAATTGTCGATTCTATGCCTTTACCAACATGGACTATTTACACTTCAAAATTATCGGCTCTAATAAGTGTTCAGGTTATTCTAATGTTATTAATAATGTTGATAGGAATTTCTGCTCAAACAGTTATGGGATACTTTAATTTTGAAATTGGACTATATTTAAAAAGTTTATTTGGAATTAGAATATTAGATTTCATATTACTGTGCTTCCTGGCATTTATTATTCACGTTTTAGTTAACAATAAATATATGGGTCATTTTATTATGATTCTTTATTATGTATTCAATATGTTCATGGGTCCAATGGGGCTTGAGCACAATTTATATGATTTTGGTTCAGATCCAGGAATTATGTATTCTGATATGAATGGATATGGGCACTTCGTATTACCATTTATTATTTACAAATCATACTGGTTTGCATTTGCCATAATACTGGCAATTTTCTCAAACTTACTTTGGGTAAGGGGTAACGAGAATAGTCTATCAAAAAGATTTAGTTTATTAAAGCAAAGAATGACGCTTTCAACAAAGATTGGACTGGTAGTATTTTTGGCCATTTTTATAGGCTTAGGTTCCTTTATATTCTACAATACAAATATTCTTAACAAATACATTACAAGTAAGGAAAGAATGATGATTTCTGTTGATTACGAAAAGAACTATAAAAAGTATCAATATCGTATTCAGCCAAGAATTGTGGAAATGAATATGAATGTTGATATTTTTCCCAATAAACGAGATGCATTATTTCATGGATATTATATTGTAAAAAATAAATCAAATCAACCAATAGACTCTATTTATGTTAATTACAATCAGAATATTGATTCCTGGAAATTTGAATTTGAAAAACCTCATGAAATAGTTTTTGATGATAAAGACATTGGATTTAGGATTTACAAGCTTAAAACCCCTTTGCAACCTCAAGATTCTATAAAAGTTAATATAGATATTGATATGGTAACTAAAGGATTTAGAAACAGTGGGTCTAATACCAGATTACTTGCAAATGGTACTTTTTTATCAACCGGAGTATTGCCTTCTATGGGTTATAATGAAGGTATTGAACTTAGCAATGAGAAAAAAAGGAAAAAATATGATCTCCCGGAAAAACAGTTAATTGCTAAAATGACAGATACTATTGCTTTACAAAACACTTATATTTCAAACGATGGTGACTGGATTAGATTTGAAACTATTGTAAGTACTGTACCTGATCAAATTGCTATTGCTCCGGGATACCTGGAAAAAGAATGGGAAGAAAATGGTCGTAAATATTTTCATTACAAGATGGATACTAAAATTCTGAATTTCGCTGCCTGGTTATCTGCTGACTATGAAAAAATTGAAGATACCTGGAATGATGTCGATCTGGCTGTTTATTATCACAAAGGTCATGAATATAATATTGACGATATGATGAAAGCAATGAAAATGTCATTGGAATATTATTCAGAAAACTTTAGTCCGTTTCAATACAAACAACTTAGGATTTTTGAATTTCCCAGATTTTCCAGCTTTGCTCAATCATTTCCTAATATGATTCCATTTTCGGAAAGTATTGGTTTTATTGCGAATGTTGAAGACGAAGATATAAATTATCCATTTTGGGTTACAGCACATGAAGTAGCTCATCAATGGTGGGCACATCAGGTTATTGGTGCAAACGTTGAAGGAGCAACGGTTATGTCTGAAATATTAGCTCAGTATTCATCTCAACAGGTTATTAAAAATGAATACGGTATTGAAAAGTTACGTGATATGATTAAATATGATATGGACGGTTATCTGACCGGTCGAAGTACTGAATCTCATTACGAACCGGCATTGCTATATTTGAGGCCAAACCAGGGATACTTACACTATAAAAAAGGCAATGTTGTTATGTATGCACTTGCCGATTATATTGGAGAGGATAAAATCAATTCAGCACTCAAAAAGTTTGTAGAAGATTATGCTTTTCAGGAACCTCCATTTGTAACATCTCTTGAATTTATTGAATATATTAAAGAGGTTACTCCTGACTCACTTCAATATGTTATTTATGATATGTTTGAAACTATTACACTTTATGAAAATAAAGTTACAGACTTGTCATACGAGGAACTGGATAATGGGAAATACCAGGTAAACTTTACAGTTGAATGTCAGAAATTCCGTGCAGATAGCTTAGGAAGAGAAGAAGAAATTTCGATAAATGACTGGATTGATATAGCTGTATTTTCTAAAGAAGTAAATGACAGTACTAAAAAGGAAACTGAGATTTTCTTACAGAAATTTAAGATCGAAGAAAATAAAAGAGATTTTGAATTCGTTTTGGACCATAAACCAAATAAAGTTGGAATTGATCCTTACTTTAAATTAATTGACAGGCACCGTGATGATAATACAAAATCAACTGCAACACTTTCAATATAATTATTAACGATGCTTAAGCTAATGCTGTCCTGGATTTGAAGACTTAACGGTCATTTCTATTACTCTATTCAAAATTCAAATTTAAGGACAGCATTTTATTTTTTCCTGCCTACACACATTTTAAATTATATCTTTGCTTTAAAAAAAATCATAATGAAATTAAGACACATAACATTTTTTATTCTTTTATTAATTTTAAACTCCTGTCAGTATACTCCAAATAAGACAGATAAATCAAAATCTGATGATAATAAATCAACTGTTCTTAAATCTTATTACGAAAAAAGTGGAGCTCTAAAATCAGAAATAACAATAAAAAGTAAGAAGAAAAATGGTCCTGCAAAAAAATATTATCCTACAGGTGAATTACATACATTAGTAAATTATGTTGATAATGTTAAGGAAGGAGAAGCAATTTGGTATTATAAAAATGGACATCCTTACAGAGTTACACAATATATGAATGGAAAAAAGGAAGGTATTAGAAAGATTTATTATAAGAATGGTAAGTTACAAGCAGAAATACCATATAAGAATAATGAACCAATCGAAGGATTAAAAGAATATAATGTAAGAGGTGTACCAATTACTTACTATCCCAAAATTGTTTTTGACACTCAAAATAATCTTTTGGTAAATAACAAATTCATTCTTATTTGCAGAATGAGTAATAATTCAAAAAATGTTACATTCTTTCAGGAGATAGCAACAGATTCAAACCCGCAAAAAAGAAAAATTGAAGTTCAAACAAAAAATGGTATTGCTAAAATTGAATTTCACATACCATCTTTAACAAAAATTGATAAAGAAATTATTATCTACGCTCATTTAAAATCAGCAATGGGAAATCCTTACATAACGGAAAAAATATATAAGCTAAAAGTAGATTCAAATTAATTTTAAATCTTATAATGTAACTACACTGGTAACGATTTAGCTTAGAAAAAGTGCCATTTAAATAATTCTCATATCATCAGGATTTTGTCTACAATCCCAAACTGAGTGCACAATTATCATCTCGGAAGTAACTTCATAAAACAGAATATACTCTTCCACAATTAAACCACGAACAGATTCCAGATTAGTTTTTGTCCCAATTTCTGGCTGTTTTAACAGAAGAGACAATTCTTTCTTAAATTTCTTATATAATTTCTTAGAATAAGTAGCACTTTTATTTTTTTCAGCGTAAAAATCAAGTATCTCAAAGAGCTTAATGTTTGCTCTATGAGACCATGCTATCTTGCGCTTAGCCATTTATCAAATTCTTTATCAAGTTCAATTTGTTCAATAAAAAGCCCTTGTTCAATTTCTTTCTTTGATTCATTTATCTCATGTCGTTGCTCTTGTGTCAAAGAAATAATTTTCGATTTTGTTTTTGAGTCAAGAATTGTCTTAAGAGCTTTTAAAAAAGAAACATCATCTATCTCCGCTATTCTATGTATCAATAATTTCTTTAATTCAATTGCACTCATGTTCTGTAAGTTTTATTTAGTAAAGATACATTTTTTTCATTTAATAGATTTCTTAACCAAGGAGTTTTTCAACAATTATTGCCAACTAACATATACCGATGTAATCATTTTATTCATTCGAAATTCATAAGATAATCACTTGCACTTAAAGCAGCAATAGTACCATCTGCAACAGCTGTTGTAACTTGTCTGTATCGTTTTTCGATGCAATCGCCTGCGGCATAAACACCTTCTATGCTTGTTTTCATGTTGTTATCTACAACAATCTCTCCGCTTGAATTCAGGGTAATTAAATCTTTAACTTTATCAATATTAGCAGAATACCCTATAAAAACAAATACACCATCGGTATTTAATTCAGATATTTGCCCGGTAGAAAGGTTTTCAATTTTCACTTTCTTTACTGATGCTTCACCTTCGATTTCACGAAGTTCTGAATTCATTATAAAATTAATTTTTGGATTATTCTTTGCCATTTCGACATAATAAGGTAATGCCTGAAAATGATCAAACTGATGCACTACAGTCAGTTTACTTACATATTTGGCCAATGAAACCGATTCTTCAAGAGCAGAATTACCACCGCCAACAACTACTACTTCTTTATCAGTAAAAAATTCGCCATCGCAAGTAGCACAATAAGATACTCCTCTCCCTTTAAAGTTTTCTTCGCCAGGAATATTTAATGTACGAGGTTTTCCACCAAGTGCCAAAATAACAGTTTTAGCTTTGTATGTATCACTACCATTAACTTCAATTTCTTTAATCTTATTCAACAAATTAATGCCGGTAATATTTAAGTTTGCTTTAATGGTGCATCCAAAATCTTTAGCCTGTTTTTTCATGGTGTTTATTAACTGAAACCCATTTGTTGTTTCAACACCCGGATAATTAGCTATTTCGTGAGTAAGGATTACTTGTCCACCAACGGTTCCTTCATTTAATATAAGGGTTTTTAACTTTGCCCTTGAAACATAAATGCCTGCAGATAATCCTGCAGGCCCTGCTCCCAATATTATTACATCATAAATATTATTCATAACCTAATCGGCTACTTTAGAGTGTTGATATTCAGATTTCTCAAAATACTCATCAAGAATCGAACTAACCTGATCCATATCCTGTATACTTGTTGTTGCTTTTACAACTTTACCATTTTTATAGTACATTGTAAATGGTAATCCCATAAAACCTGCACACTCTGGAGCATTTTTAATTACATATGCGTCCGGAACATCAAAATCCATATCATAAAATTTTACATCTTTGTATTTATCCTCAAGTTCTTCCATAATGTCGTATACCGGTAAGCACATTGGCCCCATTCTTCCACAACATATCATTACATTTTCGTTTTCTTCTAAGATTTTCTTATGATTCTCAGCACTTTCAACATGGTTTAAATTAGTCATTAACATAATATTATTCTTTTTTAAGTGATTTAAATTATTTCATATAGATAAATCTACATATCAATATATATGCCGTTATTATATTTCGGAAAAATTGTCAGGTATTTATATAAAAAAACAAAAACAGATAACATTTCAGCTATCTGTTTTAATAAATATCGTTCTATATTTTTACAAAGGTTTTACAGGAATACAAATATCCAGTACAAATTTATTCTCAGGATGATGCTCAGGATCTTCGTAATATAATTCGTAAGGATTTTCATCAGCAGGTTGGTACCCACTTTCTGAAACCCAGATACACATAGCATTCCACGCCTGTTCAAACTCAGTTACATCAATTTCAAAATGACCGACTGCATATTTTCCAGCCGGAACATTTAATTTTCCAAATTCTCCTTCAGGTTTAACATTTTTATCAACTGTTATACAAGCACTCTGACGTACTTTTTCAATATCTGTAACTTTAGGATCATCGTGATAAACTGTTACTGTTTTAGTTTCTGGGAAATTTAATAATCCCCTTGGTCCAGCCCATTTAAACAATTTTTCGTAAGCCTTCCCTATTTTATCATATTGCCCTATGTGACGACAATAAATTAAATCCAAGGCTGACATTTCTTTTACTTCAATGTTTGTTTTCATAAGTTTCCTCCATTTTTCATTTAATTCTACAATACGAATGTAATCATTGGAGGATCCATTCAATTTATCAATTTTGCTTTCCGTTTGACCAATCTTGCTAAGTTCTTTAAGCATTCTCTCTCGATAACTACTTGCACTTATTTTAAAATGATCTTTAAAAACCCGGCAAAATACTGAAGCACTATTATAACCACAATAATATGCTATTTCACTTATTGGAGTTTCAGGCTCATTTAACAGTAATCCGGCAGCTTTTTCAACTCTTAAACGTTTAACAAAATTATTTAAAGTTTCGCCGGTAAATGCTGTAAAAATCCGATGAAAATGAAAAGGAGAAAAGTTCGCTACATCAGCTAAAATATCAAGACTAAGCGATTTGTCAATGTTTGCATCAATATAATCTACAACCTTATTTATTCGAAATATATATTCTTTCTGATATTTATTTTTAGGGATCATTTCACAAATTTTAAAAATGATCCCTAAAGATAACGAGAACTATTTAATTAGATACTATTTTTCAGCATTAATATGAAGGTAAATTTGCCTCAAATACATTAAGCAAAGATGCATTATTCTTATTGTCAATAACAATTTCCCCATTAGTTATATGGGCATCAGCAAAATCCACGACACTTAACCATTCATTAGCATCAAATACAATTGAAATTGAAACCATACTGTTTTCATTTATGGTAACTCCATTATTTTCAAGTGGCAATTGAATTTGTTTTGTATAATCGGATTTTAAGGTAAAAGGTATTGCTCTACCGTTGGCAGTTACATAGTGGCCCGTGATTATAATACTGTATCCGTTAAGAGTTGGACTATCACCGGTACGGAATGTAAGATCAACTTTTTTATACGTTCCGGGAAACATTTCAATCTGATCGAAAGAAACAATCCTATTGCTTACATCTATAGTATAAGAATCTTGTAATATAACATCATCATTTCCTAAATCTTCCTTGATGTGCAAGTCGGAGATATTTATAATCGCTGATGTAATATCTAATGCTTTAGCGAATGACTGATCATCGCTAAGCATGCTTCCTGGCTCATGTAAAACAGAATCCAGTTTTTCTTCTAATGTTGATGAATTTGAATCGCTATTCTGGCATCCGGTAATGGATACGAATACTAACAGTACGATCATTACTGTTATAATAAAATTATTATTGCTTTTTGTTTTCATAATAAAAATGTTTTTAAATAATTAAACAATGAAAGCAAGAACCTTATCAGTATTCCTGCTTTCATTCAATCTTCTTCAAATTCTGTTGCCTGATAAACAATAATCGCGGGATATTAAATGTTCTCCATAATAATGGCAAGCATCTCATCCGAAGACTGTTTTATTAAAATAACTTTTTCTTCTTTACTTTTTGCATCTACCAATACTAAAAAGCCTGTTCCCTGATTGGAAGTTAATACATTGCTAAGCCCAAGTTTGCCTGCGAGAGCCTGAGCCTTTCCTATTGATTCATTTGTAGAAAAATCGAATTTCACAAATTGCACTTTTTTATTACCTTCCAGTTCGCTTTGTAAGTCTTTAACTTTAGGTACTAACAACTGGCTATCAACACAGCCATCAGCATAGAACATTACGGCATATAGCGTTGGTGATTCTTTTTCCTGACCAAAAACATTTGAAAAACCCAATCCTGTTAATAAAATAAATACTAGTACCATAGTAAGGTTTGTTACTTTTTTTACATTTTTCATAATACTGATTTTTTTTAAATAATTAAAATTGTGAATAAGACGTCTGATATTAAAGATTAATTTAATCGAAAAAGGTTGGGTTAATATTTTAATTTATTAATTCCCTTAAATCCGCAAGTCACAGGGTGACTAAATAATATAAAGACTGTTATGCACATCTTTTCTTGTCAAGTCACCCCGTGACTACTTAGTTCATTAGGTGGTTTACTGCGGATTTAATTAATTAAGGATTCTGTTTTTTATGTTTAGGAAT
Source organism: Bacteroidales bacterium (assembly GCA_021108325.1). GTDB lineage: Bacteria > Bacteroidota > Bacteroidia > Bacteroidales > UBA12077 > UBA12077. The sequence goes on from JAIORB010000119.1 coordinate 9,798, forward strand.
TACGAAGTAATCGGCAAAGCCAACTGCTCAGCGAAGCTAATTAATCGGACTAAATTCAATATAGTTGTTGTTTTTTAGGGTATTTACAGATAAATCTATTTTATGACAACTTCCGGAGAATTGATATGGTCTATTTTATTACTAGTTTCCGGAGAGAAGATAACTTCTGAAGAATCGATTTCCTGAATATCTTGTTCTTCTTGTTCTTGATTTGATAAGTAGTCTTTATGTACCAATTCCAAAGGTTTTTCGGTTTTAATTTCAACCGGTAAATCTGGTATTGTTTGTTCTTGTATATCTGTTGTTGTATTTTCTCGTTTAATAAAATCTGTTACAATGAGAGTTAATGTTCCGATAAGGGCAAAAGCAAAAACTGTAACAGCAATCTTTAATCGTTGTATTTTTCTTAACGAGATACTAAGTTTTTTTTGGTTCATGCGGGAATTGATATTTTCCCACAATTCTTTTTCAGGAGTAATTGTATGTTTTTTGTATCTGTCCCTGAAAAAATTATCAAAATGATTATTTGGTAAAGATTTTTTCATACTATTTTTTTAATAAAAATATTACGTTGTAATTGCTTTCTTGCATCATGTAAATGGGATTTTGATGTACCCACGGAAATTTCTAACATATTAGCTATTTCCTGATGAGAAAAACCTTCAATAATATGCATATTGAAAACCATTCGCATCCTCTCCGGTAAATTTTGTATAATCCGTGTAAGCTCATCTGTTTCCATTTTATTTAAAATATCATCATTGATATTATCACTCATACTGTTCTCTAATAAAGTAATATCATCAACAAGATATAATCCTGTTTGCTTTTTATAAAACTTAAATGCTTCATTTATAAATATTTTTTTCATCCACCATTCCACAACTTCAGGGTTCCTTAGTTGTCGAATATTCTCAAACACTTTTAAAAAACCTTCCTGAAAAATATCTTCCGCATCCGATTTATTTTTTGCATACCGATAACAAAGACCTAACATTAATGATGAATACCTATCATATAAATCTTTCTGAGATTTAACATTTCGTCGTATACAGCCCGCGATGATTTTCTTCAAACCTCTATTTTTACTTTTTTTACTGTGTTTCTTATTATAAAGATGATTTAAACACAAAAAGGTTGGGTGTAAATTTTAAAAAACTTTCATGTTGATTTTTTATTTTTTGTCATGTACTAAACTACAGCCTATATATTAAAAAACTTCTTGCAAATCAATTTGTAACGATCTGCAAGAAGCATGATATGTTAATTATAAATTAAAAAATAAACTATTCGTATCTAAGTGTTTGAGCCGGATTTAACATTGCTGTTTTGTAAGCTCTGTATGTTATAATAATCATAGCAATAACAAGAGTTAGTATGCCAGACAGAATATATATTCCCCAATTTGTTGAAATATGCCTTGAGTAGCTTTCTAACCAGTTTGTTGTAAAGTAGTATGTAATTGGCCACGAAATAATATTAGCAACAAGCAGTAACCATATAAATTCTTTAGCCATTAAGCTGATAATTGCTCCCGTTGACGAACCAAGTGCTCTTCTAATACCTATTTCTTTAGTACGCTGTTCGGCAAGGAATGAAGTTAACCCTACCAATCCCATACTGGCAATAATTATAGCCAGAATAGTTAACATCACCGAAAATCTTCCAAATCTTAACTCATCTTTATACAGTTCATCTAATTGTTGATCAAAGAACTGATACTCAAATGGACGAGTTGGAACAAATTCATTCCATACGGATTCAATATGATCAAGAACTTCTTTGTGATTATTTGAGCTGTATCGAATTGAAATAATCCTTGCAAATATTTCCGGTCGACGAAACATATCCAAAATAAACTTATTCACAGGACGATGAAGCGACATCGCATTAAAGTCTTTATAGACTCCAATTACTCTTTCATCACCATCATTAGAAACAATTCTTTTTCCGATAGCCTCTTCGTTTGTCCATCCTAAATCTTTTACCATTGTTTCATTAATCATAACTGCATTCACTGTATCGCTTAGAAAATCTCTTGAGAAAGCACGCCCTTCTACAACCTCAATATCAAAAGTTTCTACAAAATCCCAGTCTACAAGAAAAGTAGGAATATAAAATCTTTGCCCGGGTGTTAATCCTTCAACTTCGTAATCGCGAGTATTATGATTTATACCCAGATAATCTTCTGCTCCGGTAACAAAATCAATATCTTTATGACTCAATAATTCTTGCCTGAAAGCTTCATGATTATTAAACAGCTGACCAACCCTTTCTATATTAATAATATGGTCTTTTTTAAATCCAAGTTCAGCATTTCGTAAAAACTTTAATTGTGCAAACACAATCAAACTACCAATAATAAGGCTAATTGAAATAGAAAACTGAACAATAACCAGTACTTTTCTTGTTGTTCCTGATTTAGCTCCACCCTTTAAAGCTCCTTTTAACACTTTTAGAGGTTTAAATGATGAAAGTATAAATGCAGGATAAGCACCGGCTATTAATCCAACAACAAATGCAACACCAATAATAAATCCAAGTATTTGTAATTCAACTAAAAATGCAGGTGTGATATTTTTTCCTGTAAAGTTATTATAACCGGGAAGCAAAAGCTCAACAATAATTATTGCAATTAACATAGCTATGAAGCTTTGTACAACAGCTTCTCCTAAGAACTGGGAAATAAGTTTTTTACGTAAACTTCCAAACACCTTTTTCATACCAATCTCTTTTGCCCTTCCGGCCGAACTGGCAGTTGCGAGATTCATGAAGTTTATACATGCTAAAGCCAAAATAATTACAGCAATAATTGATAAGATATAGACATAAACAATATTACTGTTAGGTCGCATTTCATAAACATGATGCGACTTTAAATGAATATCTGTAAGTGATTGTAAATACAATGTTACATCGGCATCTCGTAAATCGTTATAATGGTTCTCATAAAATTCCGGAAATCTTTCATTCAATAATTCAGGGTCAGTTCCTTCATGTAACAACACATAGGTCCAGCAAGGATTCCAAATCCATGTTTGTGGGAACTGTCCATTTCTGTTAAATTGCCGGAAAGTGTTTAATGATCCAAGAATATCGATTTTTAAATGAGATTGAGTTGGCAAATCCTTAATTACGCCAGTGATCTCAAAATTAAAGCCTTCCTCAACTCTTAATACTTTTCCAATAGCCGATTCATCACCAAAATATCGTTTTGCAGTAGATTCAGTAACTACTATTGTTCCGGGATTATCTAAAGCAGTTTCCGGATTACCTTCAATAAAAGGGAACGAGAATATATCGAATACAGTTGAATCTGCTAACATAAAATGAGGTTCGTTAAAACGAATTATCTCATCTTCACTTTTCTGGTAATCGAAAAACCATTGATTTCTTAACTGGTTAAAAAACCTAACCTGATTTTCAACTATTCCCGGGTAATCAAGCACAAGAGTTGGTCCTGCCGGAAAAGATAATGTTGCAGCATCTTCATCAACGTCATTACTATTGTATAATCTATTTATCCGATATATTCTATCTGCATTTTCGTGGTATTTATCATATTTTATTTCATCATCAATGTACAATACAATAAAAATAAAACTGGCTAAGCCAATGGCTAATCCTCCGATATTGATAATTGAATAATTCCAATATTTAAGGATATTTCTTAATGCAATTTTTAAGTTATGTCTAAACATTTTATAGTTATTTTATGGTTTCAGTTTAATTTATCAAAACACATTCCAAAAGACATATTACATTAACCTATACGTACTTATACAAAATAACTTCTTTAATAAAGTGTTCGATTTTGAACATTTATGTTCAGTTATGCACTATATTAAATATTTACGGGAATAATATTATACAATGATTTTAGAAAAAGAAAAAGGCTATCTGGAGTTTTATAATATTGAATAGATCCCTTACTCACTTCGCTCATGAGAAAAGTTCGCAGAAACGTTTATCTTCATAACCAGAGGGAATAATAACAATTCTATTTAAAATACCTTTCGATTATTTTTAGTATTTTCGACTATTAAATAATGTAAAATGAAGAAGCTATCAATAATCCTTTTATTATTGGGTTTGATTTTTTCCCAAATAATAGTCATAAGATTCAATCTCAATGATGGTTTTGAATTCCACAATTACTGGATCAAAATATTGCCAATTGCCGATTATGCTGGCAAATCTTCACCAGAACTTTATTTAACATCTACTATTTTAGGATATATTGCCTTTGTAATATTTGCGGTATTAAATACTAACAAAGTAAAATCACCTGGTATATTTAAATCAGCATTAATGTTTTCTGCTATAACAATTGTCGTTACCTTTTTTGAGTTCACAAGTATTCTGGAAGATTTAAACTCAACATTCCAGGGAAAACATTTCAGAATTGGCTGGTTATTATTCTTCCTCGGATTATGGATTTTTAGTAAAAAATATCTTTCAAAAAAATAATGGGCAAAATGTTATCAATTAAAAGAAATAAAATAATTGAAGATATTTTTATAATTATATTCATTGTAATTATTCCATTAATTTATACCCGAAAAACACCCGATAACCAAATTATCATAAGATTTGTATTGCTAAGTATTTCTCTTCTCTTTTTTTTATTTCTTTATCTAAAATCAATAAAGAACAAGAAGTTACTTATAAAAGATTATTCATCTTATTTCTTTTTCTTATTATTAATCTATACCATTATTAGCGGAATTGGATTATTTTATACTGTTAATTTAACAGATGGCATCTTCTCCTTTTCAAAAATTATTTTATTTGGAATTTTAATCATCTTAATGTTTTTAAACTTTGATGATCCAATTTTATTGATTAATAAGTTAACCAAAACATTTACCGTTTTAGGATTTTTAATAATTATAATTGGTATTTACCAGTTAATTGATTTATCCATATCGGAATCCATAAGTCACAATAATCTATATAAAATCACAGCTACATTTGGTCATAAAAATATTTTTGCACAAATACTATTATTATGTCTTCCTTTCTCTATTTATGTATTATTTGAACGTATAATTTTATGGAAACTGGTTAGTGTTTTTAACATTCTATCGATTGTAATACTACTTACCGTCTTAATGACAAGGTCTGTTTGGGTTGCCGGAGTACTAGCTTTTATTATTACATCTGTTATAGGAATATTTACATTTAAGTCTAATTATATTAATCTTAAAAAACTGGGTTTATTTATAGTCCCGTTAATCATATTAATATTAGCTACAGCGATTTTATACTCAAAATTTGATCAATCATCTGCTTTTAAAAAACAAATAACAAAAACGTTTAAATTTAATTATGGAAGTACCAAAGATCGAATTATACTTTGGGAAAAATCATTAGAATTAGCAAAAGAAAAACCACTTTTAGGTCATGGAGTAGGAAGTTGGAAAATAGATATTTTAAAATACGGAAATCAGAATTTAAAATCGGAAGATAACCTGACATTTTACCAGCGTCCACATAACGATTTTCTTTGGATTTTATGTGAGCAGGGCATTATATCCTTAATTTGTTATTTATCAATATTTTTAGTTAGCATTTACTCTGCAATCAAATTATTAAAAAGCGATATTAAAAAGGAAATTAAAATCTATGTCCTATTAATGATATATGCTTTAGTGAGTTATTTAATTTTCTCATTTTTCAGTTTCCCAATGGATAGAATTGAATTTATAGTATTTCTCTCATTTATTTTTGTGTCGTTAATTTCCTTAAGTAATAGTCTTATAATAAATAAGAAATCAGTTATACAAATAGATACAAAATACTTAACAATTCCTATCTCTGTTATTTTACTTTTAACAATTTTATTAGGATTAAATCGATTATCTTCGGAAATTTATCTTAAGAAAGCTTATCAGGCTAGAGCTAAAAATGATTGGAACACATTAATATCTGAAATTGACAAATCCGGAAAAACAATTTATAAGATAGATCCTTTTAGCACACCACTTTTCTGGTACAGAGGTTTGGCGAACTTTAATCTGGGGAATTATACTGAAGCATGTTCCGATTTTAATGATGCATATAAAATAAATCCGTACCATATTCATGTTTTAAACAATTTAGCAACTTGTAATGGAATAGCGAATGAATATGATTCAGCACTATCATTATATAAACAGGCACTAAAAATCGCTCCGAATTTTGAAGATGCGATTTATAATATTTGTGGGATATATCAGAAGTTAAATGATATTGACAATGCCATTTCTTACTTAAGAAAAGTAAAGAATCCGAAAAATAAAGCCCGGTATAACAAAATTATTCTTATCTTAATCAAGCAAAAATTGAATGCTATATATAAAATTAACCAGGAAGAAAAAATCAAAATTTACATTCATTCAATACTAGAAAATAATAAAGCAATTATAGAAATGTTTCATGATTCAATTAAAAATAATTATTCAATCGAAAAACAAGTTTTAATAAACACTCAAAAAGAATAACTAAATACAACACACAGAAATGAAGAAGATAATTCCAGTTATAATACTCAGTTTAGTTTTTAACAATTTAATTTCACAGGAGATTATTAATGTTAACCCCAACAATTCAATACAGGGAGAAAATATTGATCTTACCATAACAGGTCAGGATGCACACTTTATGCAAGCAACAAATACTACTCTTTGGTTTAGCCAGGGAAGCTCAACCATACTTGACCCGATTTATTTTGACGTGCAAAATGACAATAGCATTCTTGCAAATTTTTCTTTTAGTCTTTTCGACCCAAGCGGAGATTATAATGTTAATGTAAGTAACTCAATTGATGACAATTTAACGTTAGAAAATGGCTTTACATTAAATACATATTCAACAGATACATTTCTTGTCTCGGTAGAACCATCTGAAGCTCATCAGAACGAAACGATAGGATTAACAATTTCTGGCTACAACACCAATTTTGGGCAAGCTTCAAATACAATTTGGTTTAATCAGGGAAGTAATACTATTTATTCTTATTATCAATATGCAATAAATAACAATGAAATAAGTGCTTATTTTTCATTTTATGAATCTCATCCGACAGGATTATACGATTTAAATGTTCAGAATTCAATCGATGGCACTCTTTTACTAGAAGATGAATTTACTTTATTATCATATCCCAAACTAGAATCGGTTACGCCAGATGAAGCATACAAAGGCGATATTATAGAATTAACCATTACAGGCGAAAATACCAGTTTTAATCAGGCCTCAAATACTGTTTGGTTCTCGCAAGGTAGTGAAACAGCAATTTATCCAGTAAACACAGATATAGTTAGCGATTCTAAAATAGTTGCCGAATTTGCTTTTTTCAATACATACGAAACAGGCACTTATGATGTTAATGTTTATAATTATTTAGATAGTTACTTATATCTTGAAAATGGATTTTTACTTAATGAGAATCTTACTCCTCCGCAATTAATCTCAATTAGTCCGGACAAATCTCCCAGAAACCAAAGCATAACATTATCAATATCCGGACAAAATACAAATTTTAATCAGGCAACGAATGTTGTTTGGCTTAATCAGGGAAATTCTACAATCCAAGCTGACACTACTGAAGTAATTACCAGTACTGAAATACAAGCTGATTTTGCATTCAGCACTTCCGATTCAATTGGTAACTATAATGTAAATGTTTCAAATAATTTTGACGGGGATTTATATCTTGAAAATGGTTTTACACTTGATTACGGAACTTTTATTTCATACAATGAACTAAATAAAATCTTAGTTTTTCCGAACCCTACAAAAGGAGATTTCAGAATTGATAATATTCCTAATTTTAACTGTACAATTAATATTATTACCATGGAAGGGAAAGTAATAAAAACCTATCTTAACAATAATAATTCCTTTGTAAACATATCACTTTCAAATCTTAAAGGATATTATTTTGTGCGAATCAGTAATAATGATTTTCAGGTAACGCGAAAAATACTAATCAGCAATTATTAATGATAAAATCATCGTTAGATTATAGAGTGGGTAACTTTAAATAAATCTGATTAATTCACTTATTTGTTGATCATCTTTTCTAAAGTGTTCAATTAATTATTTAAAAGAAATAATCGTTCGTTTACTATTTTGTCCGGCTGGTTAATTTGATTTTTTATTAGCAGATATTATCATTATGTTTATATAAAGTAATTACAAAAATCGTTTTTATGAATACTAATCTAATTACCAAATATTGCAAAAAAGCATTAATTCTAATATCTGTTTTAATATTAGATTTAGGATTTCTCAAAGCGGATAGTGAAAACCCACTTGAAATCTTATTTATAGGAAGTAGTTATTTCGGTTTTAACGATTTACCAGGCTTATTTGAGAATTTAGCCTTAAAAACTGAGAAAGATATTTATATCGATAACTATAATCCTGGAGGTCTTTATCTAGCCGATCATGCAAGTAGCAGTATAACAGAAGCAAAAATTAATGAACGAAATTGGGATTATGTTATCTTACAAGGAGTTGGAGCTTTAATGGCATACCCAGATTACTATACTCATCATCCTGTTTATCCTGCATTAGTAACTCTAAAAGATAAAATTAATAAAAACTGTGTATCAACAAAAATAATATTTTGTTTACCCTGGGCCTTTGAAGATGGGATGACCTGGGTTGAAGGATGGACCGACACTTATGAAGATATGCAAAACATAATTTATAATAATACCATACAATATTCTAATTGTATTGGTTTTACAATTGCCCCGGTTGGATGGGCTTGGTATAAAGTTCTTGATGAAAAGGATTATCCACTGCATTATTTGCACATAAGTGATTGGAACCACCCTTCGCTCAAAGGATCATATCTTATGGCATGTGTAATTTATTCCACTATTTTTATGGAGAGCACTTTGGATATACCATATTATACTAGTTTAGAAGAAGATGAAGCAACATATTTTCAAACCGTAGCAAGTAATACCGTACTTAATGATATAGATCTTTGGAATATTACAGCTTACATAGATACAACATCCACAGGTATTACACAATTTTCAAAACTAAATAAAGCCGTTCTTTATCAGAATTTCCCTAACCCTTTTCATTCAAGTACTCAAATAAAATACAAGTTACATAAAGAATCAATAGTTGAAATAGAAGTATTTGATCTACTGGGAAAAAAGCAAGGTTTTTTAATTAATGAACAAAAACAACCCGGCAGCTACTCTGTAAAATTTGACGGAAGAAACCTGAACAATGGAATGTATTTTTATAGTTTAAAAACCGATAATTTTTTTCAAATAAAAAAGATGCAACTAATAAAATAATTTTTTTACATTCTATAACTTTATCAATCTTTTATCAAGATTCATCCTATATCCGGCAGTCAATATCCAGGTTCTATCCAATGGAGAATCATTTTCAGTTTTTAATTTCATATAATCTAACATAAAACCAAAAACGCCTATACCATAACCAAAAGTTTGATAATTCTGGTTTCCCTTTGTTTCATGTTCTATTTTTCGACCATGACGAAAAGCAAAGTCTCTCAGAGTGTTATATTTTTTTGCTTCTTGTGTTAGCGGTTCTTTGTTTCCTCTTTACTATTAATTTTATCTATCACAGTAATCTATTTATATTATTTAGTCCAATAAGGTTTTATGATTTTATTTTGCCTATGGCTTAATATCAATAATATAACAGTAGCTATTAAACAGAATAATGTTGCCTGAATAGAGCCTTCGGGACCAAACTGTCCACCTGTAATTAATTCAGCTCCTTCTATTTTTGTTGTCAACAAACTATTACTAATTGCGCGTCCGGAAGTAGATGCTCCGAATATACCTGATTGTGTAAAATTCCATGCAAAATGCAATGCAATAGGAAACCATAAATTTTTACTGTATATGTATGCTGCCCCTAAAAGAAGTCCTGCCTGAATTGATAAACCCAGTGCCCCAACTATTGAACTATTTGGATTCGAAAGATGCAGAGCACCAAAAATCAATGCTGAAAATGCCAATGCAATATAACTACCTAATTTTTCCTCAATAAGTCTGAATATTATTCCGCGAAATAATATTTCCTCAAAAATTGCAGAATTAAAAGCCATTGTTAATGCCGGAATCAAGTAAATAAAACTATTAACCGAGACTACAGAAAACCCTCCATAGAGATAAATCACAAATATTGTCAGAGATTGTAAAATTACTCCTATCAATACTCCCAATAATAAGTTTCTTGAAAGTCTGTTTGTTGATAATTCTGTAATCTTTCGTTTTTCGTAAAACTTATAAAGAACAATATAACTTGCAATTGCAGATACAGCAACTACAATGCTAATTATCAGTTTTTCGTATTCGTAATCTATAGCAATAGATTCAAGAAGACTTTTAAGTCCTTCTTGTACTAAGGTAACAACCCCAATACAAACAATAATTCCAATAAGGATTTTTGTAAATGAGAAATTAAGTATCCTTTGGCCTAATTTCTTTTTGTTATTCATTTTTTGTTTTTTCATCATATCTATTTTTTTATAAATGTTTTTATTTCTCTATTCAATAATCGCTTATGAGCGCATATTATAAGCTATTTGTTTATTTTGTTTTTAACATTTTTTTGAACCAGACAGACACGTTTTCTCCTTCAGCTAATTTTAATGTTTCTAAAAACTCCGATGTTGTATATATATTTTTCTCAAAAAGTATTTTACATAATTCAATAAAATGCTCTTTGCTTATTTCTTTTTCCAACTCATATAATAAAACAGGCCCCTTGTTATAAAGTACTTCATCAATATTTCTGGACTCTTCTTCAGTTTCTATTCTATTTCTGTCAAATTCCCATATAGGTGTTGTATCTTCAAGGTTTTCCCGTTTTTTATCTAATCTTTTTGTAAAAGCATCCTCGCCAAAAACTTCTCGTATAATCATAAGTGCACTGTATTCGGCAAAACTTTCATTTAGCCAGTCTTCCCATGAATTTGTTTTTGCTTTATACCACCATAAATGGCCTAATTCATGAGCAAAATACCGGTGATAACCTTCGTTATTTGAATAGTACACTTCAGGATTAAAGCCACCTAAAAACACGCCACCTATGCGGGCATAACCGCCACCTTTTTTTCTTTTCGATTCTATAATGCTTATATCCTGAGCATTTTCACCAAACCAATCATTGTATTGTTTAACAATATTTGATATATCGCCCGACATTTTGCTCAATAAAGTATCATTGAAATTATGATGAAATATAGTAAGCTTGCTTTGTCCTATTTGCGATTCGTAACTCATAACATCTTTTGATACACATACTACTATATCGTTGGTAGGCATATTATTTGTAATAACCCAGGCATCCTGTTTTTTTTCAATTTTTCCTAAACTAAATACCTTATAACACGGGCCTGTCTCAACAGTAAGGCGGTAGGTGAATGGTCTTAATTCAGGATTGTAAGGAAACCAAGGATAGTACAACCCAATCTCAGTCCATTCGGGACTAATAATGTTGGCAAAATATTCAGGCAAATCAGCTAATTTGCCATTATATGAAAAATAAATCTCAATATTTTCATTAACCATATGGTTTCCCGGTTTCAGGTGTATTTTCGTAGCCTGAGGCATAAATCGATTATCAGATTTACTTGTATCTCTCTCAAAAATATTCTTCTGATTTATGGTAAAGAAATCAATGTCCATATCTTTTTGTAAGTAAAAAAATAGTTGATTAAGACTATCCTTACTTTTATTTATTAGTAATTTCCCTGTAACACTTATTTCCTGATTTTGAGGATTTATTTTTAAATGAATATCATAAAAGGGATACTCACTGACCTTAACATCTTTTATTTTATTGCTTTCACACGAACTAAACAAAAACACAGATGTTATTATTAAATAATAAAATATTTTCATGACATATAAGTGTTTTAATTTTGTGTGTGCTTACTCTTCCCTTACTAACTCAAATTCACCTTCGCCTTGTTTCAATATCATTTTATTTTCTTCAGGTATAAACTCAAGTTTTAACATTGCCTGTTCAAATTTGAATTTATGAAGTTCGTATGCTTCCAACGGGAATGATGACTGACCGCTTGCTTGTGCAATAAGCACAGTACTATCTTTAGATATTGTTATTTTTAACGGATTGGTTGAACTGCTATATACACCTAAGTACTTGTCTAAATCTTTACTTTTAAGTTTCAAGCCCGGCTTAAATTCCGGCAATGTATATTCTTCATTATAGTATATCTTTATTGTGCCTACTGTTATCTCTCTCTTAGGCAAAACGACACCATTTGAAATGTAGGTAATTAATGTACTGTCTTTGGGGAAGTATGAAGCCGTTGACTGAAATCCATCAATTCCTCCTGTATGTCCATAAGCTTTTTGATGAAATAATTGAAACATACCTATGCCATAACCATCAACTATTTTTTTCATTTCTTGTAATGAATTATCGGAAACAAGTTTGCCTGTAAACAGGTGATAATAAAAAATATTCAAGTCGGCAGGATTTGAAACAATACCTCCTGCACCAGCGGGAACACTCATATCTGTCTCTGTCGATAAATTCCATGAGTAAGTTTTAGTATAGGATAATGCTTCATTCTCTGCTGTATTGATTTTTCCTCCGTAATATGTGTTCTTTAAACTGCAAGGCTCTATTATTCTTTTATTAAGGATTTCTGAAAATTCTTTTTGTTCTATTTTTTCAGTAATATAGGAAAGTAAAACATAGTTTGTATTTGAATACTTTGCTTTTTCATCAGGGTTAAAAACAGTTCCATTCTCAATGAATATTTTAATGACTTCTGATTTTGAATGTGGTTTTTCCATCCGGTTTTGATAATCTTCCGAATTGGTAAAATTGTAAAGCCCGCTTCTGTGCCTTAAAAGTTGCTCTATTGTTATTTCGTTTGAATTTGGAATTTCGGGATAGAAATCAGCAAGCTTAGTATCGAGATTTAATTTTTTCTCGTCAATCAATTGCATTATAATTGTTGCTGTAAAAGTTTTTGAAACTGAGCCAATCCGATATTTTGTTTTTTCTGTCGAATGAATCTTATTTTCAATATCTGCAAATCCAAATGAATTTTGATAAATTTCATTTTCGTTTTTAAAAATCGAAATACTTCCCATTCCTTTTTCGTTACTTTCAATTATCTTGAATAAACTATCCATTTTTGCTTTGTCAAAAGTTTGAGCATTTATTCCAAATGTCAATAAAAATATGACTAATGTGATTGCTATTTTTTTCATGAATTAAATTTTTAGTCGATTAAATTGTAAATTTCACTCTCTATTACTCATCTATCATGCCAGATGTCATAACACCAAGAATATGAGCAAAGTATGAAAGCCTATCGTTTTTTTGCACCTTAGAAATTTGTCCATTTTTGTACAAAATATGTACGCAATCGTACATGAGACATTCGTATAAAATATTGCTGATTTTTTCATCTTCCGATTTTTAAAAAGTTTTAGACAAAACTATCGGAAAGATATTCCGTTTTTACTTTCAGCAATTCACTTAATTTCGAAATGCTTATTTCAGGATCGAGACAAGGTTGTTTTTGCTCTATGAACGATAAAAGAGTGTGAATGAATTCATTATCTTCTTTACGAAAAGTATCTGGTCTTTTTATTCTGGTTGATTTATTATATGGTAACCCGTTGTGCATTTGTAAAAGTATAAAAGATTAGGCTTTCAGGAACAGGCAATTATTGAAATTTTAATTGGAGAAAATAAAGCAAAACTTTTAGTTGAAGCAGGTCGTAATATTTTAGTTACCATAAGTTATATATTTAAATCAGAAGATCAACTTAAAACAATTTTTGGATTAAAGAATCTTAATTTTTAAAGAACTTTGTTATAATAAGAAGGGGCTGTCCTATATAGGACAACCTCCTTCTTACGTTATATCATTTTTCTAGTATCCTGTGTTTTGCACCATATTACCATTTGCACGAATTTCTTGCTGAGGAATAGGGAAAGCATAGTTATAAGAACCATATGCCGGACCACCATGAGATTGATTAAATGCATCAACTAACGGGATATCTTGTCCTGTACGAGCTAAATCATCAAATCTGAATCCTTCAAAACATAATTCCTTTCTTCTCTCAAGAAGAATATTTGCTTTTGTTGCAGCTGCATAAGCAGTTGCATTTCTTTGAGCAGGAATCATATTTAAATAAGTTAATGCAGTTGCATCACCTAATTCGAAAAGAGCTTCAGCATAATTCAAGATAACTTCTTCGTATCTTACTAAAGCTATATTATCATTGTAATTTGCATTTGGATATTTACCCATATTTCTTAAACAAACATCCGCAGGATCGGGGTTTATTCCTAGCATAGCAGGATCAACTCTAATATCTCCAACTTCAAAAATACTAGCTAAATCATCCAATACTTCAATATCACCATATGCATCACCTCTATAAATTTGCTGTAATCCATTGATATTATTATTATCAGTACCATCATAAGCCAATTCAAATATTGAACTAGACCCACCATCAGTTGCCCAGTAAGCAACCAGATCTGCGGCAGGAGTTATTGCATAATTACCAGAACTAATTACAGCTTCTGCTGCAGTAACAGCATCAGCCCATTCCTCAAAGTATACAGCAACTCTTGACATAATACCATATATCCCATATGTTGAAATAGTTTGTTTTGATGGATCGTTAAGCACTTCAGTCATTAATGTTAAAGCCATATTTAAGTCATCTTCAATGAACGTCTTACATTCAACAACAGTGTTCCTCGCAGGAGCAACTTGTTCTGGAGTAAAATCATTAATATCAGATGCAAAATGCTTAATGTAAGGTACTCCTAAAGTACCACCTGTATGCTGCTGTCCATAAAGTTTTAATAAATCAAAATGTGCAAGAGCTCTAATTGCATAAGCCTGTCCATATATATGATCTAATTCAGTTGCATCACCTTCTATACTAGCCTTATCTGTAGTAATAATTGCATTACAAGAAGCTATTACTTCGTATATATCTTGCCAAGTCTCTTCTGCATAGAGACTTGTATTACCCATTGACATTGCTGCAGGTGGTAAAAATCTGCCAGATGAACCATTAGCCCAACAATTATCAGCTCTTACTTCACCATAAATGATAAAATCTCTTCCATAATATGGAGTTTCTGTCATTCTATCATATACACTATACATTATCCCTTGCATATCACTTATTGATGATATACTGTTAATGTCACCCTCAATTGACAGAGTAGGTTCCAATGAATCTTCACTACATGAAGTGAACATACCCCCAAATAGGAGGATTGCTAAAATTGAATATATTATTTTTTTCATTTCTTTAAAAATTTAAATTTAAACCAAATACAAAAGATTTAATAGGAGGAGTAGTGAATCCAGTAAAACCGTCAGCAGCTATTTCAGGATCATACATTAATCCTTCATCCTTTATCCAAGTCCAGATGTTTGTTCCTCTAGCGAAAACAGATATTCCGTCAACTTTAATTTTAGAACAAACTGATTCAGGTATATTATAACCTATTACTAAATCTTTTAATCTAATATAGTCACCATCAAATAAGAATCTTGATGATGTTCTTGAAGCATTTTGAGCTGTATTACTATGTTCCTGTCTTGGAACATCAGTTACATCTCCTGGCTGTTGCCATCTATCCATTAATAATTCAACACCTTGGTAATATTCTGTTGTATATCTACCTGAATGATGTGTGTAAAATGCCCAATCTTCGTATACTTTGTGTCCACCTGCAAAAGCAAAGTTAACATCTAAGAATACACCTTTATAGTCAGCATGTAATCCAAAACCACCAGAATATGTAGGCATTGCAGAACCTTCTTGTAGCGCTTCTTCTGCTGCGTAATAATCATTGGTAGTTTCACCGTCTATACCGTTTAGATACCATAAAGCATCTCCGTTTGCAGGATCTACTCCAGCCCATTTTCTCATATTCCAAGAAAAAACAGGCTGTCCTACTGTTACTAATCTTGTTCCTGTTTGAATCTCAATTAATTCACCTGAAGGATCCTTTGCTAAAGCAGTTACTTCATTTTGTACTGTAGCATAGTTTACATTTACACTAAGATTAAAATCATCTGATCTGATTACATCAATATCAAGAAGAATTTCAATACCTTTATTATTCATTTCACCGATATTGTATGTATACTCATTAAAACCTGAAGTGAAAGTTAAAGGTACATCTTGTAATAAATCATAAGTATTTTTATTAAAATAAGCAAATGAACCACTAATTTTATTATCAAGAATTCCAAAATCAAGACCTACATCATAGTTATTATTTTTCTCCCAGCTTAAACCTGCGTTTCCAACTTGTGATGGATAAGGAGCTCCTTGATTATTATATTTAGAGTCATATGCCATTAAAGGTTGGTATGAATTAATAGCTATAGCTGAACTACCACTAGTTCCATAAGAACCTCTTACACGAAGTTTATTTACAAGATCTATATTAGCAAAAAAACTTTCTTGAGAAATATTCCATGCTAAACCAATAGACCAGAAATTACCATATCTATTTTCTAATGCAAATCTAGAAGAGCCTTCTCTTCTATAAGTTACATCAGCAATATATTTTCCTTCAAAGTTATAATTTAACATTCCTAAGTATGATAAGTTAGCCCAATCTTCGAATGATGATCCAGCTTCTTGATTTGCTGATGTACTCTCAATCCAAGTTAATCCAACTGCAGGAAAGTTTTCACCAGAACCCCATAACCAAATTCTTTCATTTTTTTGGTACTCCATCAATGCTTTAACAGCAAAATGGTGTGATGCATTTAAATCAAAACGATAATCCAAAGAGTTTTGCCATACATAGTTAACATTTTTTCTGTTAGATTCGTAAGCACTACCATTCTCTTGCTCACCGTCAGCATATTCACTGTTCTGGAAACTTTTATAATGTACAAGCATATAATCTAAACTATATGTTGTCTTATATTTAAGATTTTCAATAATTTCCCATTCAAGAGAGTTATTTGATGTAAACCTATCCATTTCATTATAAACATCGTCAAGTTCATTCAACACTAATGGATTATAAAATCCGCCATATGTTTTAGCAGGTGTACCATCATCATTATAAGGCTGTACTAATGGTGACATAAAATACTTAACAGCATGTGGATTACCAAAATAAGCACTTTGCTCTAAGACAGTTCTTTGAAAAGTGTTAGATGCTGAATTATTTGTACTGAATTTAACATTGTCTGCTAAATCTCTTTTAAAATTAAATGTTCCTGAAGTTCTATTAAACTCACTACCTTGTACAGTAGCTTCAGTTGAATTGTAACCAAGAGAAGCGTAGAATGATGACTTTTCATTTCCACCTGTAGCAGATATATTAACATTTATGATAGGAGCGTCTTCATTAGCTAGTGCTTTTTCCCAGTTTCCTTCTTTGGCTCCGTCAGTTCTCCATGCATCATATTCACCTGCACCACCAAAACCATTAGCTAATGCCCATGCTGGAGCTTCTGCTTCAGTAAAACCATTAGATACACCATATGTATTATAAATACCTTCATAATACAATTCTTCTCTTTGAGCTCCGCTTAAAACATTCTTACCATTAGTAGCTTTGTTTTGGAAACCATAAGTAGATGAAAAATTAAATTTAAGATCTCCTTTTTTACCACTTTTTGTAGTTATAACAATTACACCATTAGATCCTCTAGCTCCAAAAGCAGATGTAGCAGAAGCATCTTTCAATATTGTTATTGAAGCAATGTCATTTGCATTTATTGATGATAATGCAGTAAAAGTACTTACATTTTCACTATCATTAAAGTTTCCACTTACAACAGGAACACCATCAATAACATATAAAGGCTCATTACCAGCAGTAATAGATCCAACACCACGAATACGAATATTCTGTTGTGAACCAGGAGTACCTGAAGTAGTCGAAATTGTTAAACCTGCAACTTTACCTTGTAATGTTTGATCTACAGACACAACAGGTACATTAGCTATGTCCTTAGTTGTAATTTGAACTGTTGATCCAGTAATTTCGTTTTTACCTCGAGTTGTATAACCCAAAACAACTACCTCGTCCATTATAAGAACTTCCTCTTCTAATTGAACATCAATTACGGAACGTCCGTTGATTAATACCTCTTGAGATTTCATGCCAATAAAGGTAAATATCAAAACTTCGGTTCCATCAGGTACAGATAATGAATACTTACCATCAATAGCTGTAGAAGTACCAATAATTGGGTTGCTTTTTACCACTATTGATGCTCCCGGGATAGATAAGCCGTCTTCCGAACTGGTTACCGTACCCGAAATTTGCATCTGTGCTGCGGCTTGAAAACCAACAAACAGCAAAAATGCAAGAAAAACTGTTAATTTTTTCATAGATTAAATTTTAAATGATTAATTTTAGGTATAAGAAAAAAAGGTTGTATGATGACATTATATAAAGAATGAATATTTTATATTTATGAACCTAAAATTTTATATTGCATCAATCATACAAACCTTTGATTTCTAACCTGGACGAAAATATTCAGTATGGATCTTTTTTAAAAATAAATTCTACATAATACCTTTAAACAGAAACCTTAAACTTACATCTGCACTTTTTGCGTATTTTTAATATTTACGTTTATTTTATTGCCATTTTACATTCGTTTATAGAATTTATTTATTATCAATAAATGCAGGGGCATACTGTTTGTTTTTACTTCTCTGTATTTCATGCCTATTTATGAAATGTGTGTAGATTTTTTTTATTTATTACCAATAGTTTACTAGTTTTAATCCATAAAAGGAAAAAACAACTTTAAATATGTTAGAAAAATTTATTTTTTCAAATGACATCAAACATCGATTATCCAGGCATCTAACGTACTGGATTATTATGTTTATCTTTTTTAGCTTACCAATGGGAATTATTTTAGAGCAATTACCATTTTATATAAAAAGAAATCTTATATATATAATTTTTGATATATTAATTGTGTACACTCTATTTAGGTATATACCTAAAAAAAAACCTTTTAAATTTATTCTGATCTATTTTGAAATACTTCTCATTAATCTCCTTATTAAAGAGTTATTCAATAGATTTATTGAGCCAGACCTTTTCAGCTCAGATATTGAAAAAATAAATGCACTAAATGCACAACATTCCTTTTTGGTAGTTCTGGTTAATGATTTGTATTATGCCACATCGCATTACTTTATTGTAACCTTACCAGCCATTAGCATTAAACTTTTTAAAAATTGGGATTTTGCGCAATTGAATGTTAAAGATCTTGAAAAACAAAGTTTAGAACATAAAATACACTCGCTTAGGAATCAGCTGCATCCGCATTTTTTATTTAATACTTTAAATAATCTTTACTCATTAGCCATTGATAAATCGGAAAAAGTGCCGGAGGTAATTATAAAAATTTCAAGTATTTTAAGGTATATGCTAAAAGAGCACAATAAGAAAATAGTAAATTTAACAGAAGAATTAGAAATAATATATACTTATATCGAATTAGAACAATTAAGATACGGAGACATATTAAGTATCGAAATCAAAAATGAAGTTAAAGATATTGATATCTCAACTATTAAAGGCCCCCCTTTAGTATTGTTTACATTTGTTGAAAATGCATTTAAACATGGTCCGGGGAAATCTTTTAATAAATCCTGGATAAAAATTAATATTAAATTTGAATTGGGAATATTTCATTTTATTGTAGAAAACAGTAAAGAAGAAGATAATTTTATTTCAAAAAAAGAAAACAACACCGGATTAGGGTTACTTAATATAAAATCAACTTTATATTTATTTTTTCAGGATCAATTTCATTTAGATATTTCGGATAATTTAGATTCATATAAATCGATACTAAAAATAAATTATAATAATGAAAACAAAATGTTTAATAGTAGACGACGAGCCTTTATCCATTAAGCTAATTAGAAATCATTTAAGTAATTTAGATGATTTTATAATTGTTGGTGAAGCAAGAAACGCAATGGATGCTCTAACAATTTTGGAGAAGAACCAGGTTGATTTAGTATTTTTGGATATTAATATGCCTAAAATATCTGGTATAGAATTATTAAAATCTCTTCAAAAACCACCACAAGTAATTATAATTTCGGCACACAAAGAATATGCTATCGATGGTTTTGAACTGAATGTAATTGATTATCTATTAAAACCTATTTCATTTGACAGGTTTCTTAAAGCCATTAATAAATATAAATCTTTTAAACAAAATACGGTTACTAAAAATATTCAAACGAACTACCCGGAAGTGAATAATATTTTAAGTATTAAAGATAATAAAAAGGTATATAATATTAAACTTAATGATATACAATTTATTGAGAGTATGAGAGAATATGTTAAATTTCATTTAGATGAAGAAACCATCGTTATAAAATGCGCTCTTAGTAAATTGGAAGAAAATCTGCCTGCTGAATTATTTATCAGAATACATAAATCTTTTATTATTCCTATTAATAAAGTTAAAGTGCTTAGTGCTACATATGTTGAGATTGGAAAGAAAAAAATACCTATTGGAAGAAATTATAAAAGTTTTGCAATAAAAACTATAAGCAACCTGGGATTTACAATATAACCCTTCGTTTTCTATAATCCTCAATAGACGTAACTTAGTTTGTTATGCAGTTAGAAATTTTAATCTTATTTTAAGATGGCTTTGAAACAAGTTCCATAATTTTGCATTTTAATAAATTCCTTTTGTAGAAATTCTCGTCTAATTTCACTCCCATGTCCTGGCAGAAACAAACTACATTCAGTATTTAATAGTTTTTCCCAGCTCTTAATCATTTCTTCTGTATTATCAGCAAATGGAGGCATTATTGAATTTTTAAAAACTCCAAACATGGCATCTCCAACAACAGCAATCTCATTATCAATGATAACACTAATTGAATCTGCTGAATGACCACTTGTTTCAATCAATTTGATGTCAAGATGATAATCGTTTAAATCAACATCTTTATTTATAAAAATATCAGGCATAAAAGTCTTATAACCAAATCTTTTTTTAGCAATCATTCTACCAATTTTCGAAATCAATTTTGGAATTATCATTGTCCCTTTAGGCAAGACTGTGTATCCATTTTCAATTGATTCTTTCGCTTTTAAAGAAACAAATACTTTACAATTTTCTTGGTCCTTAATTACGTTAACATTCTGACAATGGTCATAATGAGTATGAGTTAAGATAAGAAATGATATTTTATTAGTTAGTTTTAATAATTCAATGTTTTGCTTTAATTTTCGGTAAGCAGATTTTTTTCCTGTATCAATTAAAATATTTTGAGTTCCGGTTGAAATAAGATAAGAATTGCTTCGTCCTGATAAAATCTGAAAAATCTCATATCCTTGTTTTGTTTTCCAACTATTCATTTTTCTATTAACTTTTAATGAATGCCCGTATATTTACCTAACTACAGGAGTTATGTTTTGAAAATCAATTTGTTTGCCCCGAACCCTAAAGGGAGCAAATTGATTTTCTTCACTCCCTTTAGGGATGGGGCAAATGAAGAAAATTAATATTTAAATTTACTAATAATGTAGAACATAGTTCGTTCCTAATTAGCAATTAATTGTTCTGTATTAAAGAAGAAATCCTTTTCCTTCAAAACAATAAAAATTGCAAACACAATCAATAATACTGTCTGTATAATTTTGCTATCAGGATGTGTGGCAAATATTTCATTAAAAAATCCTGCGGTAATATGAAAAATAATTGTAACTAAGATATTTCGATTTGTTTTATAGTATAGCCAATTCATTATTAAAACATAAGGAATAATGCTAACTAAAAAATTTACACCATATATCCATCCTGTTTCAACAAGATTGCTTTGATAATAGTCTTTAATAAAGGAAAGAGGTACATGCCAAATGCCCCAAAAAGCGCCAAATATCAAAGAGGTTTTAAATAGATTAAATTTATTTCGTAAGCAATCAGTGCCATATGAGTGCCATGCTAACTCTTCTATAACTGGTGCGATTATTAGCAAAAACCACACAGGAAAAACCCCTGAAGAAAAAGTGTAGTGTCCTGTAATTACGAACTGAGAAGCACTATGACCGAAAAGCAAAGATATGGCCTGAGCCAGCAAAATACTTACTAACATTAGAAAAACGGTTAAAATAAGATAGATTGGTTTCACAGATTTAAAATTGAAAAATCGATTAAAAAAATCTTTTTGCAAATTGGGTTCTTTGTTTATTAGCCAATAAGATATTATCATCGGGCCTATTAATCCAATAAATCCTAAAATGCTGGCTAAATTCATATACATATCTTTTGATGATGTAATATGGCTAACATATCCCGCAGAAAACCAAAACATCCATGGTATTATTGTTGCCAAACTATAAAACAAAATAGGATGTTTATAATTGTTTATTTTCAGAATGCTACTTTTATTTTTATTTGGTTTTTTCATATCATATTAATTTTTATGTGTTCGAATTGCATTAACATCCATAATTAAAATTCAATTTTGTAACTAATAGATGGTACCATAGAAGTTAAATAATTTTCAACTACCTTATTTTCTTTATAGCTATAAGCATAATCATATTTTGTTGCACTTTGTGTAAGGTTTTTTATTTGTAACGCCCAAGTGCCCGTATATTTAGGTTTATTTTTGGTATGCGTAATGGTTAAATCTACGTAATATGAAAAAGGGTCTTTAGATTCAAAAGGCCGTGAATAATTATACTGCATCATTTGTGCTTGTATCGATTCATTCTCAAGATATGGTGTTTGATATTCTCCCCCTAAAAGAGTTACTTTAGCATTAATACCTAGTACATTCTTTTTGCCTTTTCTTTTTCCAATATAAAACTCTCGTCCACAAAGTGCGTTTAGTACAAAATTTCGATTATACACAGAGTTTCGTTCTATTCCATCATCACCGCTATACTTCGATTTAAATAATGAACCGGTAATCATCCAATAATAGTTATTATTTAGAAAACGTTCAAGAGTAAAATCTATTCCAATATTGCTTCCAGTTCCATTATTTATTAAAGAATCATTAAAAAACCAATCTTGTTTAAAATTAGTAAGAGAATAAGAACTATCTGGTATTACTGGAATATCTGACAGGAATTGAAAATAAGGTTCAATTTTTAAGCGCAGATTACTATTAATATGATAATCATAAGCAAGGATGAAGTGATCGGCTTTTGAAAAATCTAAGTTTTTATTTGGTTCTACAATACCTTCTGGGCCATTCTGTTTTGATAAATATATTTTTATGTCTTCAAGTTGACTGTGCCTTCCGTAACCTGCAGAAAAAGAGTGTTTATTGTTTATATTGTATTTAAGCGACAACCGGGGTTCTACAGAATAGTTTTTATTTAATACAAAGTACTGTACATGTATCCCTGCATTGATCGTAAAGTTATCGTTTATATTAAATCTTGACTGTGAAAATGTTTGTATTAGCCCGCTTTTTCCTGATTCGTTTACAGATTCCTGCATAGGTGAACTAAAATCCGTTGACTGGCTTACAACAACATCAAAAAGCATGTGGTAATAATTTATACCTGTTCTGTTTGTATGTTGTGCATTAAATTTATGATTAATGAATGATGACAAGATATATTTTTGATTCTTAATATCTATTAATTCATTATCTCTAATAATCAAATCATCACCATTCCATTTACTATCAAAATGTTGATGATAAAATGTTGTTGATAAAGAAGAGTTAATGTACGTTTTATCGTTCAAAATCATTTTATGAGTTAAACCCATAGCTGCGGGAATCATTTTTAATTCCTGTTCTTCCCTGTCTTCTTTAAACTCCCAATCTAAAGAATCTTTAACAGCTTTTTTACTGATTTTATCGTATCCACCGACTCCCCATAAAGAGAATATTCCGGCTTTTGCTGTTGGGAAGTTTAACTTAAATGATAGATCTTGATACTTTGGCATTTCTTGACCTGGAAATAAATTGTCTAATAATGCAAAAGTTGAATAACGGTAATTGAATAAGTATGTAGCTCTTTTTCCCTTTACGAATGGACCTTCAGCAGAAAAATCAATTCCCAACAATCCAGCCTGAAAGGTATACTCTCGTTTATCCATATTTCCTGTTCTTAACTTCATATCAAACACTCCTGCCAAGGCATTACCATACTCGGAAGGAAAGGCTCCCGTAAAGAAATCGGAATTAGTAAGCATTTGACTGCTAAAGATTGTTGTAAAACCTCCGCCCTGTACATTTTGACCACTAAAATGGCTGGGATTTGGAATTTCAACACCTTCGAGTCGCCAAAGCACACCTTTGGGTGCATTACCTCGAATAATAATTGAATTGTCGCCTAAATGAGTTGTGGTAACTCCTGCAAAAGAAGAAGCCATGCGACCGGGATCATCCAAGCTTCCGGCGTACCTTCTGGTTTCTTCAACAGAAAATGAGCGGGCACTTATAGAAGCCATTGAATTTATAGGTTGATCCTTATTTACATGAGCTTTTATTATTACCTCATTTATCTTGTTAACTTCTTCGATTAATTCAATGGTAATATATTTCTCTTTGCCACTATTTACAATTACTTCAGGAATAGTAACAGACTTATAACCAACATAACTTATTATGATATTGTATCTTCCAACCGGAACATTCTCTATACGAAAATAACCATCCATATCTGTGCTTCCTCCAATAATAGGATCTGTTCCCTGGATTATAATAGTTGCTCCGGGTAAGGAGATTTGTGAGGCATTATCGAGTACTCTTCCCTTGATTGTTTGACTGAGTGTTTGGGCAGTAATAGTTCCTGCTGAAAGTAGCAGAAAACAAATAATTAATTGTAATTTATTTTTCATGATATTTAATATTTAAATTGAACTTTTAAAATTCTCATTTATTGATAAACATTATCCAGATAAGCGCTATCATTATTATAATACTAATCATGCCTATTATCCAGAATAAGATTTTTTCCAACGTGTGATTTGTATTTTTTTCTGATTTCATAACTTAGATTTTTCAGACAAAGATGTGGAGGAAAGAAGTACCAATCGCCTGAGCCTATGCGATTGGACAAACAGCAAGTCCAAACCTATAGGAATACTCGAGTATTCCATTGTAATTCATATTATTACATGATTTTAAGGAAATGTCAAAAAAATAGGGATGTAACTTATTTGACTAAGCTTTTATTTCGGTCATATACTGGGATGGTGTTTTACCTGTACATTTTTTAAATACCTGATTAAAGGAAGATTTAGAGTTAAACCCTGAATCAAGAGCAATAGCAAGGATACTAAAATTCTTATTTTTTATATCGGCAACTTTTAACATAAACTCTTCGACCCGGTATTTGTTTACAAAATCGTAAAAATTAATACCTTCGTATTGATTAATTATTTGAGAAAGGTGGTTTACAGAAATATTCATCCTTTTTGCCAGATTTCCTAATGAAAGCTTGGGTTCAAGAAATGGTTTTTGCTCTTTCATTATCTTTAAAAGATCATTGTGATAGGATACTGCAACAGTCTGATCTAAACCTGACTTCTTATACTCTCCTTGTGTTTTAGGCTCTACAATTTGATTTGATTTTGCTGTATTCTCAGCAAAAATACCTTTGTGACGTATTCCAAAATAACCCAAGAAGAAAATAAAGAAAGTAATTTCCGTATAGAATATCAAGTCGGCATTAAATCCAAAATCAACACCTATAATCTCTCGCATTAATGTTACGATAGTTGCAGTTATAAATATTAAACCTATACCCCAGATACAATATTTTAACCAATTTAAATTAATTTCTTCATCATAAGAAAAATTTTCATCAATTAATCGACGATGTTTTCCCAACAAATGATATGATAAAATAGGATATATTATTCCGGATAACAGAAATGCTATTAATGACAGAGTCATAAACAATGAAAAATCATCAACTTCACCATTATTTATCATTATTTTTCTTTCAGTGGAGTAAAAGAAATAAAATCTAAACATATATAGAAAAACTAAAACAGATGGAGCAAAGTGCATATAGTCTTTTTGTCTAATATGTTGATCTTTACGTAAAGAAAAAACAGTATACAAATAAAGTAAAGGTCCATGTAATAACGGAACCCAGTGATGTATTCCTACAAGGTGTGGGTACTTATCCCAATACTCTAAGTAATAAATACTGTAACTAAATAAATGAAATCCAATGAAAAACATCCATATAGCAAGAATTTTATCAGACAAAGTTTTATGCTTTTTAGAAAGCAATAAAAATTGGAGAAAGAATGCGAGAAAAACTCCTATAAAAAATAATGTGTCCATTGACTACAATTTATTTTCTGTAAAGGAAATTAATTTACACTAAAAAATAAAGGAATTGTATCTCTAAATTTACAACCAAACTTTAAACTTTAAATTGCAAATAGATTTTCAGTAAAATTTAAACTCTTTTGCGAAGTAATGGCCCCGCGTTAATATACGTGCGGGTTTCCGAATGTTTTATTGTATTCCGTTGA
The DNA here is from genome assembly GCA_021108325.1 of Bacteroidales bacterium. GTDB lineage: Bacteria > Bacteroidota > Bacteroidia > Bacteroidales > UBA12077 > UBA12077. Next base: position 36,316 of record JAIORB010000119.1, read on the forward strand.
ACAACCTTACTAAGATAATATTTTGTCTGCGAACCACCAAAACCCCGCATGCTTTAAGAGCCATTGTTATGCCTAGTTACTTTTCAATTAACCAATAGAAAGATTAATCCTCTTTCCAAATCCGATTTCTACAATCCGATATAAAGTTGATAATTGAATATCACTGTGTCCATTTTCGATTCTTGAAATAAAGCTTTTTCTTGTTCCTGTTTTCTCTGCTAGTTGTTCTTGAGTCATATGCGCTTCTTTTCTAGCCGCTCTTAAAATTTCTCCAATAGCAAATGCTTTGGCTTTAATTTCAAAATCTAATCTTTTCTTAGTTCCAATTTTACCATATCTGTCATCTAAATGCTCATCAAATGTTGTTATATTTTTCATATTTCGCCCTCCTTTTGTTTTAACTTAAAATACTCCTTTTTAATCTGCATTGCTTTTTCAATTTCTTTCTTTGGTGTTTTCTGTGTTTTCTTCTGAAATCCATTAAAAAGAACTACCAGATTCCCTTCATCGAAACAACAAAAAACTCGATAGATGTTACTTCCTATTTCAATCCTAATTTCAAATAAGCCCTCGTAGCCAGTCATAGATTGAAAAAACTTCTTAGGTATTTGTTCCGCAACTGTTACAAGAAATAATACATAATCAATCTTATCTTTCACTTTTTCTGTTTGAGAATCAAAAAATTCCTTAAAATAATTCTTGAAATATATAATTTTTCGTTTTCTTTCCATACTGCAAAGTTAACGAATAATGGAACAAGGTGCAAATAGATACTGATTTTGTTGAAATTTTTAAGGTAATTGGGCACAACTGTCCACAGGTTTGAAGCTGTGCGGGTTTTTCACCTTGTTTTGAGAGGGCAATACTTATTGCACTGAAAGGGCAATCCCGATATCGGGAGGGTTGGATTACAAACTTTTTGGTAAGCCTTTGGCTGCGGATTGGGCAGAGCAGGCTTACCAATGTGTTTGTAATAGCGTTTTGGGAATTAGTTTCTTATAATTACTCCTAATGCTTCCAGTAATTGAATATTATCTTCAAGTGCAATCTTTGCTACTGCATAAAATTCACTCATCCAATCATCAAGTTGTGCAAAAGTTGAATCCTTTTGATTTGTTGCATCTTGTGATTCTCCTTTTTCAATTAGATATTTTGACCTTGCAGTTTCTAACTCACTTATCAAAGTGTTAGCTGCGGTTAAATCTTCTGCTGTAATTCTCAAACGGCTAAGTTTAGTTTGCAATTCTGTATCAGCAAGCACTTCTGTATAGAATTTCTTTGCAGTTTCCAACCAACTAACATAAGCTCTTGGAATACCTCCATCTAAAGAAAGTCTTTTTAATATTTCAAGGTCTTTCCTGAATATTACTTTAGCTTTCTTTCGGTGAAGTGAATAAGTATCTTCCAGAAAATTTCGTTTCTCCATGAAATCGCTATAAGCTTGTGATGTTTCATCATCTTCTTTTACATTCTCATCATACGCTTGACGAGTTTGAGTAAACAACTGTTTACCATCTTCGATTAACGCAGAGTCGTATCCGAATTCTGCCATGATTGTTGCAATTTCTGATTGCGTTACTACATTTTCTAATGCTACTCTGTAGCGTTCTAAAGTTGCAGTTTCGGCAACTCTTTCTCTTTTTGACATAATAAATTAAATTTTAAGTGAAACAATACGGTTTTATATAAACCATTTTCTTATTCTTATAATTACTCATGCATCTTTTTACATTACGCATGAATCTTTTTAGGCTACTCATGTATCTTTTCACGTTACTTATGAATCTTTTTGGGTTACGCATATATCTTTTACCATTACTTGTGTATTTATTTGCATTACTCATATATTTATGACCGTTACTCTTCTATCTTTGAGCAACACTTTCCGTTTGCTACAAGAGCAAACAGGTCTTCCCAAAAAATATTGTAGTTCCTTTAGGTAGGATTAGGTTAAAAATTTAGAATTTTTGTTAAAATTCTAACATGAAAGTAGTAAATGATTTTGAGATATTATAATAAAAAAAGCCTGTTTAACAACAGGCAATACGTTACAATAAATTTTGATTTATTTTACTTGATTACTTTGCTTTATTAAAAACTACATCAAACCACAACTAAATGGAGAACCACAATCAACCACATAAAGTTTTTTATGATCTTGAAATTACATCAAACCACAACTAAACATTATTTACATATTTCTTAATCATTGTTTTTTATGATCTTGAAATTACATCAAACCACAACTGTGGAAAAATTATTTTAAATTAAAGAAAAGTTTTTTATGATCTTGAAATTACATCAAACCACAACCTGGGCTTACATAAGCCTTATATAGCTTTATACACAAGCTAAAATTGGCTTTATATTTTTGTACTAATTCCACAGGAAGTGATTATGATGTACCAAATTACAAATCTAAAATAGTAAATCAAGTAAATTATAATCAATATGTCAAAGAACAAGCTAAGTTATTAAAATATTTCTAATTGTCTGGGTCCTTCGGGTAAAGGTTTTTCTTTAATACCCCAATAGTTCATAATATCACTATATTGTTTATCTGTTATTCGCAAAATACTTACCTGCCCTTTTTCAGGAATGCATGATTTTATTCTTTTTGCATGTACTTCGCCACTTTCTTTACTTGCACAGTGTCTTATATAAACTGAATATTGCATCATTGTAAAACCATCCTGAATTAAATCCTTTCGAAATCTAGCAGCAGCCTTTCGCTCTTTTTTAGTGTTTGTTGGTAAATCGAAAAAAACAAAAAGCCACATAATATGATAAGCATTTAAACGGTTATGTTCCATGAATTAAACAATTAACGGAAACTCAATCTGTTTTTTAGTTCCGGTAAAGCATGCTGCCAGTGATGCGGTTGTATGTGTAATTGCAATCATTAAAGGCCGGGTTTGTTTTTTCATTGCTACATCGGAAGAAAGAATTTCAAGAATTTCGGCTTTAATTTCTTTTTCAACTACATTTACGTCTGGATATTTTTGACAAATATCCCATACCAATAAATCAATAAAAGGTCTGTATGGTTCCATCATATCATCGGCTAAACAAAAAGCATTGTAACGATTCCTATGAAATATACCAAATGAAGGTAATAAACCCGAACCAGTTAAAGCTCTCGCAACTGCTGCACGCAAAACGATATAGCCATAATTTAATAATGCATTAGGCCAATCACCATATCGGTCGCGGATAAAACTTGCACCAAAAAGCTTTTTCCAATATAAGCGAGCTGCCATTCCTTCCCGGTTATCGCTATCTCCACTTTTTACCTGTTTAGCTAAATGTGGTAAAGGAGTTGAATCAACACCTAACTTTTCCAGCACCTTCGCCTGATTTTCGATTTTAGCTACAATGGTTTGTTTCCATAAGTTCTTTTTAAGAGGTTCGGAAGCAGAAACTTGTTGCCTGTAGATTTCGGTTTGTTGATGATTAGCTTCCATATTAAGTAGCATAGATTGCGGATGATGCTTTTCGTTACAAAAAATAACAGCTACATTATTATTCATTAATTCGTTAATTAATGGCATGCTTAATGTAATTTGCATGTTCTCTATAAGCATAAAACCAATATCTTCAATGGGTACTGTTTTAGATTGATTTTCGTCTTTTATTACAACTACTAACTGTTTATTTTTAACAGATAAATAGCTTGGTTTTGTAAAATATAGCGTTCGTTTTAACATATCTACATTAATATTATTATTTGAAGTGCAATTCAAAATTGCACACCGAATATTTAAAACACAACATATTTTTTTGCCACTTCTTTATTAATAAGTATTCCATTTCGTATTCCGGCATAATCTTGTGCGGATGAGAATTCCCAAACTGTTTCTATTTTTACCAAACCAGCCTTTACCGGATTCTGATGGATATAACTAAAACATGCCTGTGGGTATTGAAATTCGGGATTATCTACCTGAACCTGAGTACTAAATTCGGTTTTATAGAACGATGGAGTTATACCGTTTGGACAGTTGATACATTCAGCCTTGGTTTTTTCTCTAAAAAGCTTTCCTGTTCTGTTTTGTTGTTTATTTAAAGCTTTTGTGTATCCCATTAACATAATCCCAATTGAATCATTAAGGGTTTTTTCAGTCTCGGTGTGTCTTGACGACACGCCAAGACTACTCACTGGTAAACTTACTTCATTAACCAAAACCATTAAATGGAAATGATTTGGCATTAGACACCATGCAAGAATATCGGAATAAGGTGTTATATAAGTTTTTATCTTCTTTAGAAAAAACAAATAATTCTCCCTTTCAAAAAATATCTTTTGTCGGTTATTTCCTTGGTTATAAATATGGTATATATGGTCTTTTTCAAAATGCATTCTTCTTTTTTTTCACTCACGGTGTGTCTTAAAGACACGCCGTGACTAATTAACACAAACTTACTTTTTTTCAGTCTCAGGGTGTCTTGAAGACACCCTGAGACTATTCATTTTTTATTTTTTTTATCTTGTTTATTCAAATTTTTTCGATTTGACCTAAAACATTTATTTTAAAATCAACACCTTCTACTAAAGCATTAAATTGATTATGGTTTAGTTTACGTTGTGCTTTGTAATGCTCTTCATTTTTAAATGTTCCATCTTGAACTTTAAGTTCAGATGCAGGAGATGCTTCTTGATGGTGTCTCATGGTTATTATTCCAAAATTATATTTATTTTGTATGCTTTGAATTGATAAACCAACAACTTTATATAATCGCTTTTTAATATCTTCTTTTTCTAAATCCCAAATTTCATCTGGTGAATTTTCCCAAAAGATTATCATTGTACCCGATTTTAGAACATATTTTAGTGGTAAAGTAAGTTTACCACTTTCTTTTGAATCTGGAATTAATCCTTCAAGATGATTTATTCCCTGAGCTTTTAAAGTATCTTGAACAGATTGTTTAAAATATTCTCCAGCTTTTAAATTGTTTACCAGTTCAAAATCTCGTTTAATTTTTCCTTTATCATCTTTCCCTTCATAAATTGACATTAGGTAGTTACCATCATTTGTAACATGATAAGATTGTTTGTAATCGTGTTTCGAGACATCTCTATGATTTTTAAGATGTATAGGGTTTGTAACAGTCGGTGTATAACAACGTACTTTTTTTATCGGAATTTGTTTTTCTTCATTCATCCAAACAGGTTCGCTTAAAGCTTGTTTTATTCCTTTTTCATTAACTGCGGTTTGTATTTTCTCTCGAACTGTATCATCTACAATATTTTTAATATCGCCTGCACTTAAAGAATCAATAGGTTTTCGAACTACATAAAGTACTTTTTCTTCTTTTTCTCCTTTCTTATTAACTACTTCTCGTTTTATTGCACCATAGAAAGTCTCTTTGTGTAAACTTCCCCTTACTGTATCTCCTTTTTGATAGATGATATTTCCTTCTTTATTTTTTTCAATCTTTCCCCTTTTTCTGAGTTTCTTTTTGCTTTGTTTAGGCAAATTGTCGGGTGTATAATGAGAAACAAGAACTTCTTTTTCTATTCCTTTTACATCTTCGGCAAAGGTTGACCAAGGTTTTATAACCTGAGGTTTTTTGTCGCTACCTGCAATAAACCTTTCTTCTGAATCATGATAAAATTTTGCAAGGTTCTCGTAATTCTGTTTTGTTATACAAGCAATTGTAATTGCATCGATACAATGATGAATATGGTTTATTCTTGCTTTCTTCTCATATTCCTTTTGTAATCCCCAAATTACCCTAAAATCAGCAACGGTATTTCCTTTAACAGTATAAACCTTATCAAATAAGGTTTTCATATATAATCGGGAATATTTAGTTATTATACCTATATCAACCATCTGACTATTTTTAAATCCAGATTTTACTTCGGGCATTGTGAAACGTTCGTATTTGTTTCTCCAATAGTCTCTTTCAACTGCCAATTTATGTCTACGTTGGATAGCAAAATCTTTAGAATCTTTTGTTGCTGCTGACCTTGATTTTCTTACTTGTATTTGTACTTGTTTATCTAAGTTTTCATATTTTTCTTTCCAATTATCAATTCTACTTACAATCTCAAAATGATTTGCTAGTTCTGATGGAATTTTATTGCGCTTTATTTCCCTGTTGAATCTATTCTGACAAAGCGTTTTATTCTGTTGAGAATTGTCGAATGATAAACTACGTGGTATTGTATGTTCAATATCAAATGATGGGCTATTTCCTAAAAAATCAGAGATTCCAATACTTTCACCTGTATAAATACATTTGTGTTCTTGCTCTTCCCATAGTTGATATTTTAAAATATCGTTCTCGGATGGTTCTCTTTTTATTTCTGCATTTTCAAAATGCTCCAGAATTCTTGCAGAATATTCTTTATGTAGGTTTTCACGGTCACGTTGCCAACTCTGTAAAGCTTTACGCTCATTGGCATTTTTTAAATCACGCGACATTTCTATATTTATTTTCGTATTCTCATCAACAATATCTTGTTTTATCAATTCATTAATCAATTTTCTTAATTGATGCAGCGCTTTCATTGCCATTGGATTTCTAACACTTGAAACCATTGGACTGCCAAGATATTTTCGGCCATCTTCTGCTCTTATTGGTTGTTTAAAAACTTCAATTGCCGATGGATGATAAAGCTTTTCCAGGTCCTCTTTATTTACATCAAAATTGTCATCTAAGAAACCTTTAACCCTTTCATCAATTGTCTCTACCCTTAGAAACTCGCCTGTGCCATTATTTTTTTGAATTTGTATTTCGAAATAATTAAATGCATTATCTAAAATACTCTTTTGTTTTTCTTCATCATATTTACTCCAACGGTCTTTGCCAAAATCAGAAATAATATTCTTTTCGATATCTTTTTCAAATTGCACTTTTGCTTTTTCGCTCCAATACCAGTTATTTTCTCTGCACTTCTTAATTAAACCATTAACAACATCAATAATTTGCTTTTCTTGATTCTGAGTTTGAATAAGCTCAAGAACTTCTGTCTGTATTAACTTTCTATTATCTTCTTGATTCCATATTTCTTTTGAAATAGCATCTCCCATATTTGCTAAGAATATAGCATGAGAATAAATTAAACCTTCTCTTAAGTAAGGTAAAACATTATTTATTGCTTTTAAACTCAAAGAGCCATAATCATGCTTCAATTTAATGTTTAAAAACTCCTTTAGTTTTTCATCTTTTAAACCTAGCTTATTCATTGCAAACTGAGACAGTTTATCATCATTGTCAAAAGTGAATAAAACATGCCATACATCATAAATATCAATAAACGATACTTTACTATCACTTTTTCTATTATGCTTAATCTTTAGTTCTTTCCAATTCTCCCCAAAAATACTTTCAAATCTTGCAGAAACAGGACATCCGCTTACTGTAGTTTTCATTGAGTAATTAAAAAGATAATCTTCTGGATGCTTCTGACTTGATTTATAAAATTTATATTGATTTTTAGGAGCTAATTGTTTTGCTATATCATCAAAATCGAAGTGTTCTTTACTCTTTCTATGAAACAAATGTGTTATTTTCTCTTTCTCCTGCTTATTTAAAAACCTTAATCTGTCGTCATCAGGTGTTTTTATTTTTATATTGTTTATAAAACATAACATTCTGTATTCTTCAAATAATGGATTAGATGCAGAACATCTTGGTTTATTCTTTTCAAAAGGACACTTGCCAATTAATCCTTTTTGAGATTTTAATGGGCGTTGGTAGAAAATAGCGTTTTCTAAAGAATCTTTAAGATTAGAGTCTATTTGTTGAATTTTACATATTTGATTGAACTCTTCTAAGTAATGGTTTTCTCTATGCGTATAATGATTTCGAATCTTTTCTCCTTTATTATATTTCTCATAAAAATATTGTCCTAGAGTTCTATCTCCTTTTTGTTCTGTTAATTCAGAAATTGCCTTTTTTATTGCTCCATCACTTTCTTTTGTTCCTTCTAATCTATTACTTAAAAATCCCCTTCTTTGAGATAAATGGTAAAAGGCTCTTCCAATTTTGTATCTATTTTCCCTTTTTGACAAATCTAAGTTTTCTGTAACAGCTAAATTCCTAAAAAAGTATGGATTTTTATTTGAATTATCGTTAGTTAATAACCATGTCCTAAAATCTTCATTTTCGGGATATTTCTTTTTAAAACGCCAATCGTTTAGTTCCTGTTCTGTAAGTTTGGGGCAATAATCTGATTTTATTAATTCTTTCAGAGTACTTATCTTTCTTAATTTACGCCTGTATTTCAAACGTCTTGCGCTTCTATAGTTAGTTCTTTCTTCTGCTTTTGAACCTTCTATTCCTTTTTCAATTTTTACACCTTCTTGAAATATATGAACACCCTTTTCAAGTAGTTCAAAACTTTTATTATTCTCAGTTTCTACAACAGCCCATCCAATGCTATTTGTGCCTAAATCTAATCCAAGTATTTTTCCCATAATTATTTCATTTTACCTTTTGTAATTGATAATCATAAATTTACTAAAAATTATTGCAATTTATTTAATTGTTAATAATTTTTGTTTAACTTTGAGTATTACATCTTATCACAATAAGGCTATATGCCGAAGGATGTAAATCCTATACTCCCGCTTTGGTGGGAGTTTTTTTATTCCAATAGCTTAATCAAACCTAATATTGACAAAATGAGATGAGTTTCTAACTTGCAAAAAGTGTCAAACTGTTAAAATAGATTCTTGATTTACAAACTTGTCAAAATGAAATGAAGTAACCTGATTTTTTTTCGCGCCTTACTTATAACTAGTCTATACAAAGAATCCTATTCCATCATAAAACCTAAATATTAGGATTATGTGGAATAGTTGTTTTAAATGAAATTAATAAATTGGTCTCTACCTATTCATTCCTTAAACTTTCAGCAGGATTTCTAATTGCAGCTTTATATGATTGATAACTAATTGTAATTATTACCACCGCAATAGACAGTACTGCTCCCAGAACAAACATCCACAATGATAATTCGGTATGATAAGCAAAATTCTCTAACCATCTATTCATTGCATAATAAGCAATTGGCCAGGCTAAAATATTTCCAATTATTATCAGTTTTGTAAACTCTGCTGAAAACATTCTAACAATAGTTGGTACAGAAGCTCCTAAAACCTTACGAATTCCAATTTCCTTTGTTTTTTGCTCTGCCATAAAAGAAGCTAAGCCAAATATTCCAAGACATGAAATAAAGATTGCAAAAATTGAAAAATAATTGATTAAAGTATTACTCCTTTGTTCTGCCCTATATAAGTTCTCCAGAGTTTCATCCATAAAACGATAATTAAATTCATAATCCGGCTCAAAAGATTTCCAGATATCCTGAATATAATCCAATGTTTTCTGAATATCATTTGTCCCGACACGGATAAAACAAATGTTAGCCTGGTTAGGATCAATATAAAGCATAAGTGGAGCAATTTTATTTTTGATATTATTAAAGTTAAAATCTTTCATCACGCCAACGATGTAACCAGGTTCTTCATCTAAAGTTATTGTTTTACCAATAGGGTTTTCCATTCCCATTTGTCGAACAGCTTCTTCGTTAACTATAAAAGAGTTAATGGTATCAGAAGACAAATATTCACTGAATGCACGGCCCTCGGCCATGGAAATCTGCATAGTTTCAAAAAAATCAAAACCAACAGGAAAATAGTGTAAACTCATGGTTCGATCATCTGATTTACCTTCCCACTCTTCAAGAGTCATTGAAGGACATGCATAAACAGGCAAAACCCGGCTTGTTGTTACTCCTTTAATATTTGGATTCTGAAGCAATTGTTGTTTTATGGATTTATAATTTTGCCGGGTATTGTTTTCCATGCCCAAATAAATCAAATGATGCTTGTTATAACCAAGATCTTTATTATTAATATACTTTATTTGTTTTGCGATTAATATTGTTGATATAATCAGAGCAACCGATAAAGTAAACTGAATAACCACTAATGTTCTTCTTAAACCAGAGCTTTTTGCACCGCTACTTAATTTACCTTTCAGTACTTTTATTGGGTTAAATGCCGATAAATATAAAGCAGGATAACTTCCGGCTATAAGTCCTGTAATTACAGCTATTACAATTAGCATTGTTAAGATATAAGGATCTGATATTAAACCGGCAGACAATTCTTTTCCTGAAAGTTCATTAAATTTAGGTAATAAGAGAGCTACAAGCACTAATGCTATCACAAATGAAAGCAATGACATAAAGATTGACTCGCAAAAAAACTGGCTAATTACATTTTTTCTTTTTGCTCCTACAACTTTTCTTAAACCAATTTCTTTTGCCCGGTTGCTAGATCTGGCCGTAGTCAGATTCATAAAATTTATGCAGGCTATTAGTAAAACTAAAAATGCTATTAACGAAAATGTAATTACATTATTTAAATCGCCTCGAATAGTAAAGTCATAAGCAAAGTCAGATTTTAAATAAATATCATTTAACGACTGACTAAATAACTCGGTATCATTTTCTTCATCAAACTTATCTAAATATCTGTTTAGTTTATCATTAACTTTTTCTGATAAATTTTTATTCTTTAATAAAAAATATGTAGTAAAATTGTATGGTCCCTGGTCCATTTCATCAATATCCTCCCCATCTTCGCGAAGTAAATGAAAGGGGAATAAAAAATCAAAATCAAAATGCGAATGATCAACATATTCGATAACACCGGTAATCTTAAATGCTCCCCGTTCTCGTACCTCAATAATTTTTCCAACAGGGTTTTCTTCTCCAAAAATTCTTTTCGACACTTTTTCGGTTAAAACTACACTATGTGCATCGGTTAAAGCATTTTTAGGATTTCCTGATATAAATTTAAAATCGAAAATATTAAATGCGGTTGAATCTATTGCTGCACTACCTGCTTGAATATATTCTCCATCTTTATACTTAAATAACCATGGTCCCCAATTTTTGAATCGACACATTAGCTCAATTTCCGGAAAATCCTTTTGCATATTTGGAGCTAATGCAGCAGGTGTTACCGCTACACGATATGGTTCTCCATTATTAATAATACTTACAAGAACTCTTTCAATCCGGTCCTTTTTTGAGTGCCATTTATCAAATTTTAGTTCGTCCTGAACCCATAATAATATTAAAATACTACAAGCCATACCAATGGCAAGGCCTATAATATTTATAAACGAGTATGTTGTATGCCTCTTTAGGTTACGAATGGCAGTTAATATGTAATTTTTTATCATTATAGATAGATTTTAAATTATTAAAATTGCATTCAATTTTTATGCCAGCAAGTACCATCATGTTAATTAACAGAAATTTATACAAAATAAACCACAGTCGAAAAAGTATTAAGGTTGTTCAGTATAGTACAAATTTGTTCGTTTACGAACAGTGTAAGCTAAGTAAGGAAATTTCTTTTAATATTTAAAATTTGAGAAAAGTTTTATCTAGATTAATCCTATACCCAACAGTTAATATCCATGTACCATCTAAAGGAGAATCGTTTTCAGTTTTCAGTCTCATATAATCCAACATAAAACCATATAAACCTATACCATAACCAAAAGTTTGATAATTCCGGTTTCCCTTAGTTTCATGTTCTATTTTTCGACCATGACGAAAAGCAAAGTATGCGATATCAGAATAACTTAATCGCAGTTCACTTCCAAATTTATGTTTTATTTCGTTCACTTCTTCTTCAAAACCTCCCGGAGAATCGTAAAATGACTGATACAAAGCTTTAAAAGAACTAATATCAGGATTGTAACCATCAATAATATTTCCTTCTGTATCGTATATCGGAAGAGTTGGAACAAGATATTTTTCGGCCTGGTAACCAAGTTCAATATTAAATCTAAATTTATGGGAAATATCTATATCGGGATTAATAAATAAACCTGCCATAAACCGTGTGGGTATAAAACTCTTATCAGAACTGGTATATGAAACTCTGGGTCCGAAATCTGTTATTGCAACTCCCAAACTTGTATTTAAACATGACGATTGGTTTAACTTATATTTTTTATCGTAATTAAATCCAATATCGACGGCAAATGAATTTATTGTTTTGACATCAGGTAAATTATCTCCAATTTTACTTCTTAAATATTTAATTGCAATACCTGTTGAAATTGATTTTTTAAACGAATGTGTATATCCAAGCTTAAAAAACAGTTCATAAGGATTAATCGTTCCTGTAAGCTCATCAACTTCGCTTATTAAATCAATGTGCTCCATATCGAAATAAGAAAAATTTATTCCTAAAGCATTAGATGAGTCAATTGCATAAAATCCGGATACGCTTGAAATATTCAAATCATCAGTAATCTCTTTTAACCAGGGTTCATAACTAAAATTAATACCTGCATATTTAGCATTCCTTGATATTAAAGCCGGATTTTGATATAAACCTGTATTTGTATAAAAAAGTGATGAGACAACACCAACTTCGCCAAATCCTCCTAAACGAGCATTATTATTTATGTCTAAAATTGGTAAGGTATATTCAACATTATTGATTTGAGAAATGGAAATATCGGGTTGAGAGAAAGAAATATTAGCACTAATCAATATTAAAAAAAGTATAAAAATCAGTTTTATCATTTTTTAATTTTTGTCAAAATAAAAACCTGTATATATGCTGTTTTAAAACAAAACTTCCGAAGCTATTAAAAACTTCGGAAGTTCAATAACAAATATAATACTAAAAATTAATTTTTAGATTTCTTCATTGAAACTAACTTGTTTTCAGCCATGAATTTTGCAAAATCTTCGTATCCAAGTTCTTTAATCATTTTTATTCCGGCTTTTCTGTCCGATTTGAAAACAAACTCAAACATACGAGCAACAAAATTGTCGAACATCTTACAATCTTTTACATCAGAGAATTCATCGCACTGTGCACAAGATTTAATATCTTTTTCTATACAACACTTGCGAATTTTACACCATGTTGCTTTTTTGTTTTCGGCGCATCCGGGGCATTTACCTTTCAGGTATTTTCCACACGATCCGCAATATAAGCCGCAATAGCTTACCAACTCAGGATTTACCAGGATTTCTTTCATAATCTTTCAATTTAGGGGTTCTTACAAACAGAATTTCTATTTTATTTAATCCATTAATATGCTATAAATAAACAGGAATAATGGAATAGTGGATAAATGGAAATACCTCTTAACTTTAAACAATATTCCAAAATTCCATTTTTCCATAATTCCTCTTAATTAATTGTATTTATTATTGTTGCATTATTCATATTTCAATAGTTATTAAACAAAAGTTACTTTATTCCAATTTGTATTTCGGTTAGATTGTTTTCGGTATTTTCAAAATCGACCTGATGGTAAATTTCCCTGGATTCACCTGTCATTTGGTGTCCATTTTTAAAAACATCACCAATGATTTTATCATAGGTTTCTTTGAACTTTCCCCAATCGCCTTTATGAATAATCGATGTACATTTGAAACTTTCGAGGATTTTTACATTCTCAGATTCATTTCCGGGATTGACAGGAAATCCAACGGTTAAATCAAAAACAGTATCAGGATTTCCATCAGCACCTTTATAAATCCATATTTGTGGTCCTGTTATTGCTAATCCTTTAAGATCAATTTCTTCTAAAATCTTCTCTGGAAGAACTTTAACATGTTCACCAATTAACTTTAGTGAAGTTTTAATTTCGTGAGCATAAATTGTTGTTTGCCGTACATTTTTTATCTCCATCTTTTTTTGCTTTTAATGATTTATTAAACAAAGATGAAAACAGGGAGTGACAACAGTATGTCAACTAGGTAAATATTTTTCCTGAAGATTTTTAACTATTTCAGCCACAATCGATTTTAGCGATTCCGGTTCAATAATTTCAACTTTATCCAGAAAAGTAATTATCCATTTTCCGATATAATCTTCCGAATTACTTAAAAAACTCATTTCAACTTTATCATTAATTTCTTTTTCATCAATAAATCCATAATAATATTTTGCCTGATTAATGTCCGAAATAATTTCTTTATCAAATAACAGTTTTACTAAAAAGACATCGTTATTAGAAGTTATCGTATTAAAATAATCACGTATAGAAGGCTTGTCTTCTATCATAAATTTTTCATTCGTCAGACTTATACTTTTAATCCTGTCGATTCTAAAATCGCGATAATCAGTCCGTAATTTGCAGAATGCAATCAAATGCCAATTAAAACTGTAATGGCAAATCCCAACTGGTTCTACTATTCTATTTGTATCCTCGTTTTTGGAAAAAGAATTATAAACCAGTTCTAATGCTACTCGCTTGTCAATTCCTTTCAAAATAATATCCATTATTTTTTCAGGAATATCACTTTTTATAATTGCTGAAGAACTAAATACTTCAATATGTTTATCAATATTCTCAATAAATTCCTTTTCTGAAACATTTAATATCGATCTGATTTTATATAAAGCAGAATTTAGATTTTCCTGTAATGTTTTATCAGTTAACTTTTCGGTAAGTTTATTAGCAATTAATAAAGCACTCGCCTCTTCTTTTGAAAAACCTACTGGTTGTAAATGATAACTATCGACAATAAAATATCCAATTCCGGGTTCCGATCCAATTGGTACACCGGCTTCTTCCAATGCTCTAATATCTCTATAAACTGTTCGTTTGCAAATATCAAAACGTTCAGCCAGCTCCTTGGCTGTTACAATTTTCTTCGATTGCAAGTGAATTAAAATGGCTGTTAATCTATCAATTCTGTTCATCTTAAAATTTATTATTTCAACGCACAAGAATGTGCGTTGTACTACTTAGCACAGTTTACACAGTGCCTGCTTTGTGGCATTAAAAGGATTCGTCCAATTGGTATAGGCTTTTTACATTTTGCACATATTCCAAAATCATCTTCTCCAACCTGAGTTAACATATATTTTAACTTACCAAGCTTTTCTTCTGCCTGTCGTAAAGCAGCTTCTGCAACACTCTTATTATTGATGGCATCCATTCTGGAGATTCTGCCAATAGCATTTTCAGGTGCAATTGGTTTTGTTATTTCTTTATACTCAACAATCGATTTCTCTGTTTTATCGATTTCAGTAATGATTTTTTCCTTAATTTCTTTAGCTATTTTATCGTCCATCTCAAATAATTTTAAACAAATTGATATTTCGAATGTACTATTTTTTTAAGACTTTCAAGTCTTAACATTAATTAGCGTAAAAAATATGAAAAAAGTATTTAATTTTGGATATTTGAATAGTATGCGTTTACAAAATGATTTTCTGAATGATGTTTTCAATCTTCTAATTTAGAAAAACTGATAACATGATTAACTTATTTGTAATAAGTACAATAGTTTTGATATTAAATATCCCTTTTGGATATTGGAGAGCAAATGTTAAAAAATTTTCTTTGCAATGGATTTTATCTGTTCATATTCCAGTTCCATTTATTATTGCATTAAGAATCTTCTTCGATATTGGATTTGGCTGGTATACATACCTGTTTTTAGTTTCAGCCTTTATTATTGGCCAAAAACTTGGTGCAATTATTTATAAATACCTTGAAAAAAATAAAAATGTAAGCTCATGTCTTATTATGGATTTACGAAAACTAATTTGTGAGCATTAATTCCATTGCACTATTTTCAATATATAAGAACCAAGCATATATTATTTAAATCTATGTTTCAAGGATTTTTTCTTTATCTTCGTTATGTTTTTCAAATATTATTCACAAAAGCAAACCGAAAAGTTTTTTTTCATTTTTCAAATTAATCGATTCGTAATTTATTTAGTCTATATAATCAAATCAAAACAATTAATTATGCGCAAAATTAGAATTAAACTTTCAGTAATAGCCTTACTAATTGTATTTATAGCACTTTCAGCCAAGGCCCAAAACGATGCCCGCTTATTGCGATTCCCCGATATCAATAATAACCTGATAGCCTTTGTATATGCAGGCGATATCTGGACAGTAAATGCAAGCGGAGGAGACGCTATAAGGTTAACATCACATAAAGGATTAGAATTATTTCCAAGAATTTCTCCTGATGGAAATTGGATTGCATTTTCTGCTGAATATTCAGGTAGCAGACAAGTATATGTAATGCCGGCAACAGGAGGAACTCCTCAACAATTAACTTTTTATAACGATGTTGGAGAAATGCCTCCTCGAGGTGGTTTCGATAATGTTATTTTAGACTGGACGCCAGATAGCAAAAATATTCTGATTAGAGGAAACAGAACTCCTTTTGGAGAACGAAACGGGAAATACTTTTTAGTTAGTATTGATGGTGGTTTGGAAAAGCCATTGCAAATAACAGATGGCGGTTTTGGTGTACTTTCACCCGATGCTTCAAAAATATGTTATACTCCAATTAGCCGCGAATTCAGAACATGGAAACGTTATAAAGGTGGCCGTGCTTCTGACATTTATATTTATGATTTACAAAATGATATTTCTGAAAGAATTACGGATTTTGTGGGAACTGATCAAATCCCGGTTTGGTATAAAAACAAAATATATTTTGCTTCCGACAGAGATTTAACTTTAAACATTTATAGTTACGATCTGGGCACCAAAGAAACAAAACAGATTACTACTCATTCTGAATTTGATGTAATGTGGCCTTCAGGCGAAAACGGAATGATTACTTATGAAAATGGCGGACACATTTATAAACTAGATGTCGAAACCGGAAAAACTGATAAGGTAACCGTTAATATAAGTTTCGACAATCCTAACATTCTTCCTTATTTCAAAAATGTAAGTGATTTCATAGAAGGCGCTGCAATAGCACCAAGTGGAAAACGTGCTTTATTTGATGCCCGTGGAGATATTTTCTCTGTTCCAGCCGAAAACGGTTTTACAATAAACCTTACTAAAACTCAAGGTATTCGTGAAATGTCTCCGGCATGGTCGCCAAACGGGAAATATATTTCTTACATTTCTGATGCAACAGGCGAATACGAAATTTATCTTTTAGAAAATAAAGAAGGGGCTAAAGCCAAACAGTTAACTTTTAACTCAAGAGCATGGAAATATGATCCTATATGGTCGCCAGACAGTAAATATTTATTATTTTCCGATCGTACTTTAAAACTGCAATATATCGATATTGTTACGGGTACAATAAAGCTTGTTGCAAGTGCTTATTCTGATGAAATAAGAAATTACAGTTTTTCTCCTGACTCAAAATGGATAACCTATACTAATGATAGCGAAAATAGTAATAGCGCAATTTGGGTTTACAGTCTTGCAACAGGTCAGAATCATAAATTAACCGATGATACTTTTGCTGATAACAGTCCTGTTTTCTCGAAATGCGGTGATTATATTTTCTTCTTATCGAATCGTGATTTTAATCTTAATTTTTCGAGCTTTGAGTTTACATACCTGTACGACAAGGCAACCAGAATTTATGCTTTGGCATTAAGAAAAGATAGTCCAAAGCTGTTCAAATTCAAAAATGATGTTGTAACTGTAAAAGCTGAAGATTCATCAAAAGACAAAAAAGGTAAAAAAAACAATGATGAACCTGAGAAAGAAGAACCTAATATTAAAATTGATTTCGACGGTATTACTGATAGAATAATGGATTTACCAATTGCTGACGGAAATTATAGATTTCTTAAAGCAGTTGAAGGAGGAATCCTTTATGGTGCTAAAGAAGGATTACATAAATATGATATTTCAGAAGAAAAAGACGAGTTAATTATATCTGATGTCAGGTGGGCAATACTATCTGCTGATGGTAAAAAAATGCTTTATACAACAAAAGGTGATTATGGTATTGTAAAAATTTCTCCAAAACAAAAAGCCGGTGATGGCAAATTAGATTTAAGTAATGTAGAAATGAAAATTGATCCTAAAAAAGAATGGGAACAGATTTATACCGATGGATGGAGAATATTCAGAGATTATTTTTATGTTTCGAATCTTCATAATATCGATTGGGCCGGTTTAAAAGCCAAATATGCTCAATTATTACCTTATGTAAGCCACAGAGCCGATTTAGATTATATATTCGGAGAAATTATTGCAGAATCGAATACCGGCCATGCTTATGATAATTATGGCGATTTTGAAAGAGTAAAACGCATTGATGGTGGTTTATTAGGGGCAGAATTTAAAACAGATGAAAATGCAAATCGCTATATCATTTCGAAAATTTACAAAGGCGAAAACTGGAATGATGCTCGTAAATCTCCTTTAACTGAACAAGGTATAAATATTAAAGAAGGAGATTTTTTAATTAACCTGAATGGGAATAATGTAACATTAGCTGATAATCCATATAAATTCCTTGAAAATACAGCAGGTAAACACATCAAAATAACTGTTAATTCTACTCCATCAGAAACGGGAGCTAAAACTTATATCGTAAAAACTATAAGTAGCGAATTGAAATTATTCTATTTAGATTGGGTAGAAACACGCCGTGCAATGGTTGATAAACTTTCTGGTGGAAGAATTGGTTATATTCATGTTCCAAATACAGCCTTTGAAGGTAATTATGAACTTTATCGTGGTATGTATACATATCACAATAAAGAAGCTCTAATTATTGACGATCGTTATAATGGAGGTGGTTTTATACCTGCATATATGATTGACTTACTTAATCGCCAAACTCTAAGTTACTGGCACCGAAACAAATTACAGCCTATGAAATCACCGGCAGTTGCTCATGACGGTCCGAAAGCTATGTTAATTAATGGCTATTCATCATCTGGTGGAGATGCTTTTCCATATTATTTCAGAAAGAAAGGACTTGGAATTATAATCGGTACAAGAACCTGGGGTGGATTAGTTGGCTATACTGGTAATGCGGGCTTTGTAGATGGAGGTAATATTGTAGTTCCTCGATTTGGAATTTTCGATGAAAATGAAGAATGGATAATTGAAGGTATTGGCGTTTATCCGGATATTGAAGTTATCGATGAACCACATTTAACTGCTAAAGGAATTGATCCTGGCATTGAAGAAGCGGTTAAAGTTTTATTGAAAGAACTGGGAGAAATTCCTGTAAAGAAACCAAAATCTCCAGACGCTCCTGACCGCTCAGGATGGATTGAAAAAGAAATAAAATAAATAACATACTAAAGCCGGATTTACTCCGGCTTTTTTAGTACCATTTTACTATTATACCGTTATAGACTTTAAAGTACCATATTATATACAACACTTTGAAGAAGAATTGGTATTATTGGTTAAAGTATCTTAAATTAAATTTTATTTGAAATTTGGAATTTGACATTTAACGTCTTGGGTTATGATCCAAATAATTATTTAATGGATTTGTAACACTTGTATTTAATGATTTAATCCAGTCAATTAATGGTTGCCTGTAGTGAATTGATGTATTCATAGGCTCCTCATCATAAACAGAAAAATTATTGTCAGAAAGCGAATATAAATAATCAGTTGTTAAAACTGTATACGTTGAATCGGTATGGATTGAGGTTCCATCCATTAGTTTAAAACCATCAACAGTTGTCATACCTCCAACTAAAAAATCATCAACAACATCTATAAGTTCAGCTCCTGTTATATTAAGTTCCAAAATTATATTTTCAAATGGTAAAAGTCCAACCATAGATTCCAGAGTAATGTCTCCCTGGAAAATATCCTGACGTATTCCACCGGAATTTGTTAAAGACACATCAGCATTTGGAAAAGTATAAAACCATGAATCACAAACCATATTGCTCATCTCGGTAGATGATCTAAAAATAGTTTCATCTGCATATCCAATAATCTCTGATAATTCATCCTCTGTTTGATCAATCCAGTAGTCAACTATATCCTGAATATCAGAATCAATATTATGCACATTATTCCAAACAATCTTATAATCAAAATTAATCGTCTCCCCAGTCGTTTTATTATAATCAAATTCAACTTTTGCATAAGCTCTCATATTACTTCTAGCCTGAATTAATACTACACCATTTAATTCTTTTGCTACTACCTGATGACAATGTCCTCCACCTATTATACAAATTCCATTTGCCTTAGCAACTGATGCCAACTCTTCCATTTCATATTCACAAATATGTCCTGCCAAAATTAACACCTCTGCTCCTTCGTTTTTTGCTTTTACCGAATATTCTGCGATTGCCTCTGAATACGACGTAAATTCAAAATCGGCTACATTTACCGGGGCAGTTGTATAAGGTGTGCTTAAAGATGATAAGCCAATTATACCAACCTTAACTCCTTCAATTTCTTTAATAATATATGGTTTAGCAAAATCCGGAATTTCGCCTGTGGTTCTGTTTTTTATATTAGCCGATATCAAAGGAAAATTCATCTGTTCTAATCGGGTATTAAGGCCTTCAATCTTAAAATCAAATTCATGATTACCAATAGCAGATACATCATACTCCATTGCATTCATAACCTCTACCATTGATTCCCCTTGAAACCATGTTGAAATAGCAGGACCTGTCCACATATCTCCACCACTTAGAATTAGATATTTATCCGAGCCATCATAACCTTCAATAGATTTCCACATGTTCATTAAACCTGCAGCTCCATCATAATCGTTTGTTGGTTCCATCCATCCATGCTCATCATTGGTATAAAAAACAATAATATTGACAAGACTATCTTCAGATGTATTTTCACCATTACCTGTTGAGTTATTATTATTCTCACAAGAAATAAAAATAGAAGCCCCAACTATGAATAAGAAATAAATCAGGTTTTTCATTTTATAAAAATTTATCTGTATCAAATATACAACTAAATATTAATCATTGTTGACTTTAAATAAATTTCAGAATACATGTGACTTATTTTCTGGCATTTACAAATCATATAACTTAATGATAAATATTTTAACTTAACTTTTAGTTGCTTAACTTAATTTTAAGTTATATATTTGTATCATAATTTTATTAAACATTTCGTTATATTATTAAAAACTATGGCAAAAAGAGAATTAGCAGCAATTAATGCAGGATCAATGGCAGACATTGCGTTTTTATTATTAATTTTTTTCCTGGTAGCAACTACAATGGATATTGATACAGGAATGATTACAGTAATG
This sequence comes from Bacteroidales bacterium, assembly GCA_021108325.1. Classification (GTDB taxonomy): domain Bacteria; phylum Bacteroidota; class Bacteroidia; order Bacteroidales; family UBA12077; genus UBA12077. The sequence continues at coordinate 57,329 of JAIORB010000119.1, forward strand.
TCTCCACCCTCCGATCAACCACCACCGGAAATAAAAGAACGTAACGTTTGGGTAGTACTGGTTAATGCTAACGATCAGCTAATGGTCGAAGGAGAACAAATGCCTTTATCATTACTAAGACAAAAAACAAAAGAGTTTCTTTTAAATCCGCAAAACTTGGAAAATCTACCGGAAAAGAGAATTGAAAATATTGATCCTTTAGGAGAAATCGAAGTGTCAAAAGGTATTATTTCAATAAAAAATGACAGAGCAACATCTTATGGTATGTTTATAAAAGTAAAGAATGAACTGGTTGCAGCTGGTAACGAGGTTAAAGATGAATTCAGCATGAAACAATTTGGTAAAAAATATGAAAATCTTCCGAAACATTTGCAGTTGGCAGTAAAAGGCGCTGTTCCTGCAGTGATTTCCGAATCTGAACCGATGCATGTAAAAAATTAGTTTTGAGTCAAGAGTTTTGAGTTAAGAATTTCAAAAATAGATAGGTGCTTAGCGCCTTTGCAAACTAACAATGAAAAATATGGCAGCATTAACAAAAGCAGAAGAAAAAATCATGAAAATTCTCTGGAAAATAGAGAAAGGTTTTATAAACGATATTCTTGAACAGTTTCCTGATCCAAAACCTCCGTATAATTCTGTTTCTACTATAGTCAGGGTGTTAGTCAAAAAGGAAATTGTTTCCTTCAATAAATATGGTAATACATATCAGTATTATCCACTTATTACAAAAGAAGAATACAGGAAAAGTCAAATGGGCAGGCTTATAAAAGATTACTATAATAACTCACTAAAACAAGTTGTTAATTTCTTTTCGGAAAATAAAAACCTGGATATTGATGAAGTTGAAGAAGTTATGAAAATGCTTAACGAAATAAAAAATAAGAAAAAGAATGGTTAAATTTTTATTGTACTTATTTGAATCAGGATTGTGTTTATCCATTCTGTTACTGGTTTACATTTTCTTTTTCCGAAAAGAAACATATTTCCGGTTTAACCGGATATACCTGATTTCAATTATGTTCTTTTCTCTAACAATTCCAATTGTTCATGTAAGCTTTAACGTTTCAAACACACAGAAATATGAATCTCCTTTTAAGGAAATAGGAAAATTCAGAAGCTACTACGAACAACTTATTGCAATGACCGATCCTGAATATTTATATGCTCAGAACAATCAAGATAATTCTGGATTCGAAGAATTTGATTATGATAATTATTCCAACACCTTGAAAAGTGAAGAGAACATTAAGAATAGTGCTATTGAAACACGTCACGAATTACAATCAACAAAAAATATAAGAATTTCAATTGCACAGTTACTTTTAATTACATATATAATTGGCGTAATCATTTTTCTTTCAAGGATTTTAATATTATTTAAATGGATTTATAAAACCATATCAAATAATTTTGTTGAATACCAGAATGATGTAAAGCTGATTAAAGTAAATGATAACCTCCCTCCTTTTTCTTTTCTGGGCTATGTTTTCCTCAACAGGGATATTGTAAGCAGTAATCAATCGGATCAGGTTCTTGCTCACGAAAAAGCACACATTATACAAAAGCATTCTGCTGATTTATTATTGGCACATTTTCTAACAATTTTCCAGTGGTTTAATCCCTTAGCATGGATATTGCAAAAAGCAATAAAAACAAACCATGAATATATTGCCGATAGTGAGGTTGTAAGAAAAGGCTACAATCTATTCGATTACCAGGAATTATTACTCAATCAATTTATTTCAATACCATCTGTACAGCTTGTAAATAATTTTAATCTAATATCAATTAAAAAACGTATTGCCATGATGAACAAAATTAAATCAGGTTTTAAAGCTAAACTTAAAGCTTTTCTAATTATTCCATTTGCAATTATTACATTCTTGATGTTTGCCAATTTAACGGTAAATGGTCCAAGGAAAGTTTTAAAAAACTTTTCGTTTTTTGAATCTCAAAACAGTATTAACCAAGTTAAAGGATTATGGAAAAATGAAACAAAAGATACCTATGGATATTTGATCAAATTTAGCGAAGATAAATTCTCAATACTGGAAAATCAAGTTAAGCTAAAAGAGTACGATTATAAAATAAAGGATAATAATATAGTTTTAAACGTACCTAATGGCGAACCAATTGCATTAAAATTTCAAATCACGAATAATAAAATTAAAATTTGGTGGAATGATTTAAATAGTTCTGAGTTTACCAAAACAAGTTTTGAAAATTCGTTGGATGTTTTCTTAGCTGAGAAAAACTTAAATATAACTCCACCAACAGTAAAAAATTATAAAAAATTAGAAAAACTAGAATTATGCCTTTTTGTTAGCATACACGAAAATAAAGTCATAGTCCAAAATCAAACTGGAGAATTTGCTGATTTAGAAAAATTAATACTAGAGGAAAAATCAAAATTTAATCAACTTGATTTAAATATTATTACTGTTCAATTAGCTGTAGATGAAAATACACCAATGAAACAAGTTTATGATTTTTATCAAATTCTTAGAAAAATTAATTTGTTAAAAATTGCGTTTGTATGTTATCCTGATGATAATACAACAAATTTATATCCTCCAACAGCTTTTACCCGTAAACTACCTCCTATGGATGCAGAGGAGGTTGAGATCGAAGATCTTCCAGCTATGTCAATTAAGTATTTTGAAATAGATGCTACAAACATTGAGAACACACCTGAAACGATTAAACCAAACCTTACTAAATTTATATCTGAATCAGAGAAATACATCAAGTGTTTAGTATTTAATAACTCTACAACCTATAAAAATTACACTGAGTATAACGATATGGTATGGACTGTGATATTTGAATTCAGAAATCAATATGCTTTAGAAAAATATAATATTGAATATAAAAGTTTAGGTAATGAATTACAAAAAGAAGTAAGGAAGAAATATCCTATAATACTTTCTCAACATAATTCTGATGAAGATACATCCAAAAAGTAATTAAATCACTAATGAGAAAGATACTTTTCATTATCATACTAAATATATTTTTACTTGTATTATGTAAAACGGAACGTGATCCTGTCAGGGTTATCGAGAAAACCATTAGTTCAATCGACACGATCAGTTCCATTTCATATAATCAACACCTTGTTAGAACCAATCCTCAGAATACTGATGAAGTAATTGAAAGAGGCCGGAGTTTTATATATCAGAAACTACCCGGGGATTCTATTACAGGAGCAAAAGCACGTATTTGCTATTATTCGGAAGGTTTACTTGTATTCGAAGATATTTATGATGGAGATTTTTTAATTCGTAAAAATTACTTTGATAGTACTGCAAGGTTCTATGATTTACTCAAATACCCTGAAATTAAAAAAAGTAATCGGTTTTGGAGAAAAAATACTCCATATACGATGCAGGCAATGCTTGATTTTACACTCAAAAATCAGAGTGAATATAAAATTGAATTATTAAATGATACCATTATTGATAACACCGAGTGTTTTTGTGTACGAGCAACTCTGGAAGACAAAACCACGATTCCTGGTTATAATCGCAATTTTACAGAAAACCCCGGATATATCGAAACTTCGTATTTCTATATAAATAAGCAAAATTACTATCCAATAAAAATCAGGCTTGAACTGTATGAAAAAGATAAATCTGAAAAAGTATTTTTTACTGATCATCAATTTTACGATATAATATTTAATCCAGATATTAAAGAAGAGGTATTTTCTAATCAACAAAAAAATATGGAGAACTTTTCCACACAATACATTGAGCATCTATAAACACTCTATACACCTAAAAGAAGATGTACAAAAAAGATTAACAAAGGCTAAAACGCTTCGACAAGCTCAGCGTGACACGATGATCATCAGCCTTCTTGTCATATTGAGCTTGTCGAAATATGATAGGTATTTAAAAGTTTAAATCAAGATTATTAAGGTCTTACAAAAAAGCGAAACCCCTATGGCTTCGCTTTTAAAAATTAACCTTTAATAACTATAAAAGTGAACTTATATTGAATTAAATTGAATAGACTTTGTTTTCAACTGGTCTTCAAGTTTTCTTTTAGGACAACAAACTAAGTAAGCAGTTAAAAGGGCCATGGATAGAATAATAAATAAATCAATAAGACCAAAATTTATTCTGTTAATATATATTTCTAACCACAATTTCTGGATTAAAAATGCCAAAGGGCCAACTACTAATCCAATTATTGCTATTAAGTAAATATATGTTTTAGAAATTACTAATGTTAAAACATGAATTCCAATCCCCAAAATTGTAAACAACTCCCTTTCTTTTCTATAGGCATATTTATTCCCAATATATCCTAAGCAAATTAACAGTATAATGACATTAATAAATAAAAAAGCACTGTAAACAATATCTTCCCAAATTTTATATCTATTTTGAATTCTTTGCTGAAATGTAATAATACCAGATTGATTAACATTCAGATTGTTTTCTTCCAACTGAACCATATTATCAGTTGTTGCATAAAAGGCGTAAGCTAAATGCTCTGAAGTTAATTGATAAATTTTAGGTTGATTTTTATCTCTAAGAGTTAAGGAACTACAATTTTCAATTACACCACATATTATTAATTCATTATTATATTTATCTCTGATTTTAGTTCCGGGTACATCATCAATACAATAAATTCCTAATTTGTCAACTGCACTTTCGTTTAAATATATTAATTGGGCATTACCATGATCTAAAAACAAACTTGGTTTCTCGTTCAGCTTCTTATAATTAAAAAAGTCGAGATAATCCTCTGAAATGTATTGATGAGCTATCTTGATATCATTTTTAATATATTCTGACCTTACCTCAATTGTACTTTTTGTGTTAAATCCCGGCAATTCAGATGAAAACACCAGTGTATCATGCAGTATAACAGCACTTTTTTCTGTTTTGATACTTATAACACTATCTTTATTAAAACCAATATCCGTATTTAAAAGCGAGTTCATTCTATTTACGGTAAACAAAATAAAAATCATTCCGAATACTGCTAATCCTAACAGGATATTCAGAATGATTTTGGGTGTTATATATGTACTAAAAAATTTCATTAAGCCGTACAGAATTTTTCAAATTAATTTACAATTCAAAAATATGATACCTTTTAAAGCAAATCCACCAAAATGTACTGAATTGTATAATATTAGTATTGAATTGTTGTATTTTATTACACTTCCAAGTTTAATTTTTAATATGAATCATAAATTATATAATAAACCATTCATTTTTTATATTTTTACCGATTAATTTATTAAAAGAGAAACAAAAAATGTCAAAAGAATTTAAAGCAACAGAATACATTTTACAATCAGTTAATACCGGCAAACAATTTAAGGATGCAGGTTGGACTTTAGATGCTCCAGGAGAAGATAAACCTTCTTTAATTCGTGCCATATATCAGAAAAAACAAATTAATGTCAAAGATATCTCACATGGTATATACAGATTCGCTGATTGGTTACCAATACATAAAACATTGAAGGGCTCATCAGCTCCCATAACATATAAAAGTGAAGGTTTAGCAAAACATTTAGGTTTAAGTAATCTATATATTACATTTAGTGGATACTGGCCTGAAATAGGCTCAAATTTTCCAACCTGTTCATTTAAAGAAACAGAAGCATATGCGGTATGTGGAAGGCTTTCAGATGATGAAAAGGAAGTTTTAGTAGTTGCATCTGCTGGTAACACAGCAAGAGCATTTGCAAGTGTTTGTTCTGCAAACAATATTCCATTATTATTGTGTGTTCCTGAAGACTATCTAGACGTTATGTGGTTTAATAAACCTATTAACGACTGTGTAAAATTAGTAGCAACAAAAAGTGGAAGTGATTATTATGATGCCATTCATTTATCTAACCTGGCTTGCCAACTAGATGGTTTTATTCCTGAAGGTGGTGCTAAAAATATTGCCCGACGCGAAGGTATGGGAACTACTGTTCTTTCTGCTGTACATGAAATAAGAAAAATACCGGACTACTACTTTCAGGCTGTCGGCAGTAGTACAGGTGCAATAGCTGCATGGGAAGCTAATTTAAGGCTAATAGAAGATGGTAGATTCGGTAATAACAAAATGAAATTAATGGTTTCACAAAACGAACCGTTTAAAATATTGCAAGACGCATGGAGAGCTGATTCACGCGAAATATTACCAATGGACGATGACGAAGAACGTAAAAAAGTCGAAATAATTATTTCAAAAGTATTATCAAACAGAAGGCCTAATTATTCAATACCGGGAGGATTATATGACGCTATGAAAGATGCCGGTGGCGATGTTCTTACTGCAACTAACGAAGAACTTATTGAAGCAGGTAAATTATTTGAAGAGCTGGAAGGTAATGATATTCATTCTGCAGCAGCAGTTGCAACATCAACGTTAATTAAAGCTGTAAATGATGGTACCGTTGAAAAAGATGCTTTAGTAATGTTAAATATTACTGGTGGTGGTGAAGAAAAATTTAAACGTGAAAACGAACTAATATACCTTAAACCAAAACATATTTTTGATATTAATCCAAGTTTAGAAACGGTTAAAGAAGTTTTAGATAAACTATTTTAAATATTGGTGCGAAATCTAATAATTGATATAAGTTAAAGCCGGGGAATCCACCTACTAACTCTTTTCATATAATTAGCATAATCATCACCAAATTGATTAAGCAATAATTTTTCTTCGTGACGAGCAATGAAATTATAAAAAATAAATGTTGCAATAAAAGTTATAAAAAGCGGTAAAGAAAGCATCAAAACAGTTATTCCTAAATAAAATAATAATGCACCCAAATACATAGGATGTCTGACTTTGTCGTAAATTTTATTGTTAATTATTTCAGGTTTATCCCGTTTTGTTCCAAAAACCATTTTCATACTTTTTTTAGCAAGATAAAAACCTAAGATTAAAATAATTGACCCTACAGGAATTTGAATCCATAAGGGCAAATCAATGTATTGCGACTCCGATAACTTTATAAAGAAAATATCAGCAATCCATACAATTAAAAAGATAATTAGAAAAATCAATTGCCCTAAATCCCCAAACGGATGTTCACCAGTCAAATCAGGCCTTTCTTCATGCCTTTTTATTTTTAGTTTATTATTTGTCATAATTAATATTTTCTATTCAATTATTATTATAATATTCTGGCAATATAAGTAATGAATAGTGATATGAAATTCTATTTCCATCCTCACTACTCACTAATCACAAGTCACTAATCACTATTTTTGATCCTGTTCTTTACGACGCTCAATATAATCATTGTAAGTTTGTTCACCTTCATCCCACCAAAAATCATCAAAGTATTTCCAATCTTTAAACTTACGTTCTTTTCTGCTTTTTTCTCTCCAGTGATCAAAAAACTTCTTTTTGTGAAATTCACCTTTGGGGTGTTCAGGGCCATGTTTAAAACCACCAAAAATCAAACGAGCCAGTAATACTATTCCGGCAGCTTGCCAGAAAGTTATGGTTATTAAACCAAATAGTGTCGGCATTAGCCAATTCCAAAGCAGCATTACAAAATATCCGAAGACAAATGCAAATCCTGCTGCCGCCATAGCTCCAAGAATTATAAATCCGAAGAACCTTAATCCTCTTAAAAAAGGATGCGTTTCGTGTCTGTATACTCTTTCCATAATTTTATTTTTTTAATTGTTATCTGCCTGTCGCCTGTCTGTCGACAGGTATAGCAAACAAGTTTCTATTTAATTATCATTTTCAGTATAAAAATCATCAGGCCTGATTATTTCTTTTAGTTTTTTAACTCCCCTGTGTTTCCACGACAAAAGAGTGCCTATAGGTATTTCTAGTTGGTCCGATAATTCATCAAAGGTATAACCGTCAATTTCTGTTGCAACAAAGACCATTTGCTGATTCGGACTTAATTGATCCAAAGCTTTGTGAATAGAGTCGTAGAATTTTTCATCATTAATTTCCTTAAAGATTATTTCTCCTTCATCAGGAATATTTTCTGAAAAATACTCTTCACCCTCATCATCTGTAAATTTTTCAAAAGGAATTTCCTTTTTCGATTTTCTTTGAAAGTCGGTAATTTTATTTCGGATTGATCTGTAAACATATCCTGCGATATTTTCCAGATGCTCATCAAAATCAAGTTTAGAAAAAAGATTAACTGCAACGTCCTGAACAATATCCTCAGCACTAACATCGTAATATCTTTCATTAAAATATCTGCGTACGTACGAAACCAGATTTCGATATTCAGATGAAATAAATAATCTTAAGCCTTTATGTTCTTTTTCGACTTTCATACTTAACCTGACGAAGTGTTTTTAAATTATTGCACTTTACAGTTAAAATATTCAATTTTTAATACAAATAATACCGTTTATTATTCAAAATACCATATTTGTGAAAAACAAATATGGATTAAATATATAACGGCATTAACCATTCTAAACTTCAAAATACTATCCCGATTAAATCGGGACGACATTTTGAAGAAGAATTGGTATAACTTGTATCTAAAAATAACAAAAAAAGTGATTGGTAATCCCAAAAACTTTCAGGAGTGATTGGCGAGTAATGATTGGAGAATAGTAAATAGTGAATGATTAGTATGTAAAGATAGAGATATAAAAGTTATTCTAACAGGCAGCTACTCACTTTATTATTAATATTTCTTCAAGTAAATCTACCGTAAGTTTTATAAAATTTGAACATTTTTTGTTAAAAACATCTGCTTTATTTGCCTGTTCCATTCCCTCTTCGGTATTTATATCGAACTTTATTAAAGTCTTACAATTAATACTACCATGCGACTCGACAAACTTATGCGAAAATTCCTGGATCAAATGATTCATAATTTCTTTAGCTTCGTCATCATCGTCTTTATAGTTTCCTCTTAAAAAGCCAATAACCATAAAGGCCCCGGTAACTGCACCACATGTTTGTTGCAAACGTCCCATACCTCCGCCAAAACCTGAAGCCATACGAAGAGCAGTTTCTTCGTTAATATTTAAAATATCTGTAAATGATACTATTACTGATTGTGCGCAATTAAAACCCTTGGAGTAATATTCGAGTGCTTTTTCTGATCTTTTCATTTATTAATTAGGCGAACTTCTTTCGGTTAATTACCTGATTGAATTTTCGAGTAAAAATACCATTACAATTCACTAAATTATATTTAGGAATAAAAGGCTCCGTTAAATCTATTTCAACCCTTGCTTTAGGGTTTTTTTCCAAATAACCAATAACTTTTAAATAGTCTTTTACTACGTCGTATTCTATATAATCTAAATCAAGAGGATCTCTAAGTGCTATTTCTTTTCCGTTTTTATAACAAGCTAGTTTCATAGTTGTAAATTTTATTCTTTTACTCAATTTGCAAAAACCAGACCAAAATATTATTGCGATTAAAATACAAGTTACAAATTTATTTTATTAACCCGAAATACGTTGTAAAAAAATTTTAAGCCTGACATTATTTTCCCAATTAAAAAAGTATCAACTGTATGATGCTATTTTTACATATTAAGTTGCGTTTATTCTATTTTTTAATAATTCCTTGCATCGAACAAATACATTGCTCTATATTTCAACAAATAAAATAATTTAACATGAAGCGAAAATGAATTTTTAAATTATAAAAGGAAAGGAGCTAAATGGCTCCTATTTTATTTATTGAATATAACTCAGCGAAAATGCTACGCCTAACAAGATATCTGCATTATCATAAAACATCGAATCTGGTTAAAACAATGGAAAGTAAATAAGTTTACCATATTATGTTCAATAGGGGTTTATAAAAACTGTATCGGAACATGTCAGGATGATAAAAATATAGTTAGGGAAAATTTATGCTATTTAAAAAGTTTTACCTTTACTGCAGTAGGCCCCTTTTGCCCCATCTCAACTTCAAAGCTAACAATGTTACCTTCCTTTATTTCTTCAAGTAAATTATTTACATGTACAAATACACTTTCCTTTGTTTCCGAATCTTTAATAAAACCATAACCTTTAGATTCGTTAAAAAAGGATACTATTCCCTTTCTTATAGGATCCATTTTTTCAGTAGAATCGCCTTTAGGTATCCCAATCTCTATATCTTCTAATTTGACATCTTTCTTTTTGGTGGGGTCAGGAGGAGTAGAAGTTAACATTCCATTTTCATCGACATAGGCAATCATGTCGTCCAGGCTACCTTTTTTCTCATTTTCTTTTCTAGCCAATTTTTTCTTCTCTTTTTCTTTTCTCTTTTTCTCTTTTTTGGTTCTTACTTCCTTTTTGTTAAATGTTTCTTGTGATCTACCCATAATTTAATTCTGCTTTATTAATAATTATTTTATTAATTAGTTCAACCAGCTTTTAATATTCTACTAGTGTACAATTTTCGTTTAGCAAAGTTTTTAGTTTTAATAATCCCCTACTTCTGATTTGTCTAACCCGCTCGGATGACATATCGTATTCTAAGGCTATATCGTGAAGGGAATAGATTGGTGTACTAAATAATCCGAAAGACATAGTTAATATCGCAGCTTCCCTTTTGGTAAGTTTACTTAAAGCCCGTTTTATATTTGTTACAAGAGATTCAATCATTGTATTGCTATCAGGCGAAGGGATATTTCCGGTCTGAACAATATCATACAAGCTAAATTCATTATCGCCATCGTTTAAGAGTGGCTTATCAAAGGAAACCTGCCGCTTTTTTATGTCGTTTGCCAATTTTACCTCGTCGTTGGTTAAATCGAGATACCCGGCAATTTCATCATCAGTTGGCTCCCTTTCAAATTCCTGTTCGAGATAAGGAATAGCTTTTGTAATTTTATTAATCGATGAAAGTCTGTTTAATGGTAAGCGTACAATTCTTGTTTGATCTGAAATAGCCTGTATAATTGACTGGCGAATCCACCAAACAGCATATGAAATAAATTTAAAACCCCTTGTTTCATCAAATTTCTTGGCAGCTTTAACAAGCCCAAGGTTACCTTCGTTAATTAAATCGGAGAATGATAAGCCTTGATTTTGATATTGTTTAGCTACAGAAATTACAAAACGCAGATTGGCAACAACCAGCTTCTCAAGAGCATCGTTATCGCCATTTCTGATACGTACCGATAACTCAACTTCCTCTTCGGCAGTAATCATCGAATGCTTGCTTATTTCATGAAAATAGCGACTTATCGATTCATCAGCCCGTTGGGTTATTTGTTTTGTAATTCTTAGTTGCCGCATTGAAATTTATTTTTATTTCTTCTCCCATTATTTTAATCAATCGTGGTAAAAACCAACTCCTGGAAATTATGATATCGATACCTTTCAATTAAAAAGAAAAATATCTTTCTCAACCATTAAAATAACATTAACTCCTACCATATCAACCACTGCCAATGAAAATCCTGACGAAGAAAAACCAAGACCCATTACGCAATAAAGGAATAAAACAGGTATTTTAAGAACTCCGATATTAAATGAACTAATCTACTGATTTCACATTAATAGCAGACGGACCTTTTTCGCCTTGTTGGATTTCAAACTCAACTTCCTCATCGGGCTGAAGTCCACTATAAGAACTAACTAAACCAGTTCGGTGAACAAATATATCCTCACCAGTTTCCAATTCAATAAAGCCAAAACCTTTGACCTTGTTATACCATTTTACTTTTCCTTTTGTCATAATAAATTATTCCATTAATATATTAAAACTCCCTTTTAGGTTTTGCCTCATTTACAACAATTTCTCTGTTTTTAAATGTGGTACCATTAAGCTCTTCTATTGCTTTGTTTGCTTCATCCTGATTTTCCATTGTGATAAAACCAAAGCCTTTACTTCTGCCACTGTATTTATCGATAATAATTTTACATGAACTTACAGTTCCATGCTCTACGAATATACCTTCCAGGTCATTTTCATTTACCTTAAAATCAAGGTTTCCTACATAAATGTTCATTATTTTATAATTTTAAATTGTTTGTTTTTAACAACACGGTAGTTTTGTCCATTCTATAGAATTTTGTTTATCCGGCTTTTCACTAATGAAGGTGGATTAAACAAGTAAATCAACTTAACAAACATAACTTTTATCAAACCTGTCATCAAAAAGTTTAAAAATTGGGATTTAAAAAAAGAGCAGTGATAAACTAATAATGAAAAAAGAATTAGTAAATAAAAGCGCAAATTCTCAAATCTGAAATTTTGGCAAAGATACGCTTTTGTTTTCAGGGTTTTACTATTTATCTGCTTTTAATTACATATCCGAAATGTAACGAAATACTAATTAAATCATAGCACGACACCAGTTTTAGACAGGTTTCATCCCGATAGCTATCGGGACCCCTTATTAAAGTTTGAAGTTAACGAATGATTATCAACACCAAAAACACCCCGCTTGAGCTTGAAGTTGTGTTTCAATTTGGGTATTTTATTCATTAATAATAAATTGTCATCTTTTTCTCTGAGTCATTTTACTAACTATATAAATGGCCGAAATAGCAAAAACAAATGAAACAAATCTAACTGATATAATATTTTCAAGTACATCTATATTACTCCAAATAATTGTAGTTAATGTTCCTGTTAACATACCGGCAATTACTCCCTGACTGGTTATTTTTTTCCAAAACAAGATTAATAAAAGTGCTGGTCCAAACGAAGAACCTAATCCTGCCCATGCATACGATACTAATTCATAAATTAAATTTTCAGAAGAAATTGCAATTATAAAACCTATTGCTCCAACAAGAATTGTAATTATTCGGCTTAAATATAATAGTCGTTTTTCCGTTACGTCTTTTCCCAATGTTTTATGGTAAAAATCCTCAATAACCGAGGATGTTATAACCAATAACTGACTATCGGCAGTAGACATCATAGCTGCTATTGCACCCGAAATAAAAATCCCTGCAAGCCAAGTTGGCAATAATGTATTAGCTAAATGTGGCATTATTTCTTCCACATCGGCATAATATCCATTTCCGTGAAGAGCTAAACCAATTAGCCCGATAAGCATGGCTCCGGTAAATGCAGGAATAGCCCAGGCAATAGCAATTGTTCTGCTGGTTTTTATTTTATCGGCACTTTTAATCGACATAAAACGTGTTAATAAATGAGGTTGACCCATGTATCCAAGTCCCCAACTTAATCCACTTATAATAATTGCTGCTGCTGCCCAGCCTGTTTTATTATCAACAAAACTATTGAAGTTTGCACCCTCAGCTTCTATCGCACCAGAAAAAGATACGCCACGTTCAGCAATCTCAATAAATCCATAAATAGGTAAAATTACAAGAGCACCAATCATTATAATACCTTGTACTAAATCGGTCCATGCTACAGCAAGGAATCCGCCCATCATGGTATAAAAAACAATAACAATTACTCCAATAATAATTCCCCAAACATGCGGAATATCAAACGTTACAAATAGCACTTTCCCTGCTCCATTAAACTGAGCTGCCAAATAAAATGTAAAAAAGAAAACTATTATTAATGTTGCTAAAACCCGAATAATTTTGCCTTGTTCGCCAAATCTCTCAGCAAAAAAGTTAGGTAAGGTTATCGCATTTAGTCTTTCCGATTCAATTCTCAGTCTTTTTGCTATTACAAACCAGTAAAATATAATACCCAATACACAACCGGCAGCTGTCCACGATTCCATAAAACCAGCCGCTACTGCTGCTCCTGGCAAACCTAACAATAACCACGCCGATTCACCTGATGCTCTTTCTGAAAAAGCAACAACCCATGGATTTAATTTTCTTCCGCCAATAAAAAAATCATTGTGCGATTTATTATTTCGGTAAGTTATAAAACCAACAATAAAAACAATTACTAAATATATTATAAAGCCAAGTAGTGTATAACTCATAACATTTCAAACGATTAAAATATTAATTTCAAATGTTAAAGATAAAATTTAATCGTCATTTTTTTGATTTAAGTCTTAATTTATGACATTATTGCACAACATTTTTCAATATTTCATACTATATTGTCATTAAAAAGATTTAGGAACAGTATTTGACCGACTAAAGTAAATATTTTCAAAAGAGTTAAAATGGATTATAAAGAAATCAAAAAGAGGCATCATCATATTTCCGGATTAGTATTGAGTAACGAAATTTTAGTTGCTATAAAAGAACTATTTGATTTTTCAAATAATACTAAAAAACAATATCATCAGGTACAAATCGAAAAAGTTAAAGATACCTATTCAAATATATTAAAACATTCTTTTTCAGGAATTGAAGATCCCGAGCGTGATAAAATTTACATCTATGTTCAAAGGTCATTATTAGAACTTAACGATAAAATTAAGGAATGTTTACTCACAGAAACTTCGGGTCTTACAATTTACACAATGAAATGGTCGCTGGAAAAGGAGTTAGAAAACCAATCAGATGAAACATATTCATTAATTAATAATTTAACTTTTGACAAGGAACTTGGTAATATCCTTAAAGAAAATAATATTAATTTATCAAAAGATAAAACAGACGATGCAAAAATCACGTCAAGACAAGAGGCACTAAAAGAACTCTTTAATTTTCTCTGGCTAACTGACTCATATAAAGAGATCGAAAATAAAATAATTGATTCAATTTGCTATTCTGAAAAAATTCCATGGCATGACAAAAGCCTGATTGTAAGCGCACTGACTTTAAGTTTGCTTCGAGTTTTTGATACTAAGAAATTTACAGCTTTACTAAATTTTTATCACACAGGCGAAAACCAGGTTTGGCAACGCGCATTGATTGGAATTGTACTGGCATTATACAAATACGATAAACGAATTCATCTATATCCTGAATTAGAAAAACAAATTTTAAAACTTTCAAAAGTTGATGAAATTGATAAACAGTTTGAAACAGTCCTAATTCAAATTTTCAAATCTAAAGAAACTGAAAAAATTACAAAAAGATGGGAAGAGGAAATTCTTCCCGAAATGATGAAAATGCAACCAAAAATTGAAGAAAATCTTGATTTGGAAAATATTCTTCCTGATAAGTTTTTAGAAGACAAAAACCCCGACTGGGAAAAAGTTTTTGAAGATTCACCTGACTTACTCGATAAATTACAAAATTTTTCCGAAATGCAGATAGAAGGTTCCGATGTATTTATGAGTGCATTTTCAAAGCTTAAACATTTCCCGTTTTTCAATGAAATCAGTAATTGGTTTACACCTTTTCATAAAGAAAATGAGTATCTCGACTTAATCATCGAAAAAGAAGAAACCAATTTGCAAGCATTTGTTGAGCAACTTGAGAAATCGTTTCACATGTGCAATTCAGATAAATATTCTTTTTGTCTGAATTTACAGATGATCCCTGAATCACACAAATCCATGATGATGGAAATGTTTAATGAAGAAATGAAAAGCATGGAGGAAATTGCAAAAGACGAAAATCTATTAAATCAATTCGCAATAACTAAAAGTATTATTACACAATACTTACAGGATTTATATAGGTTCTATAAACTACATCCAAATAAAAATGAATTCTCAGACTTTTTCAAATGGAATTTCGATGTTCAGCATTCAGACTTTTTCAATAAAATAATTACCAACAAACAGGTTATAAGAAATATAGCAGAATTTTTACTTGAAAATGAACATTACGACAAAGCAGTTGAAATTTTTAAGATTATTGAAAATACCGAGGAAAGTAATATTGAACTATTTGAAAAAATTGGTTATTGTTATCAACGATTAGGCCAGTACAGAAATGCCTTAACCTATTATAAACGTGCTGAACTTCTGGATGAAAATAAAGCATGGATTATTAAAAAAATAGCACTTTGCCACAGGTATTTAAACGAACATGAAAAAGCCTTAGAATACTATAAACAAGCTGAAAAACTTGATCCTGAGAATCTATATATTCAAGCTTACATTGGTCACACTTTAATACGCCTGGAAAAATATGATGAAGCACTTAAATATTATTTCAAAGTAGAGTACCTGGCTCCTTCAAACGAAAAAATTCAACGACCAATAGCATGGATATCTTTCGTAACAGGCAAGTTTGACTCAGCTATAAAATATTATAACAAGATACTTGATAAGAATGTAAATGAATTCGATCTTATACATTTAGGACATTCATATTGGTGTTCTAAAAAAATACAAAAGGCTATAGAAACATATAAAAAAGCTTTAGAATATTTTAAAGGAGATTTTCAAAAATTCCATCAATCTTTTGTTGAAGATATAAATTATCTTACAAAACACGGGATTAAAAAACTTGACATAAAACTAATGAAGGACTATATATTAAATTCAACAAAACAACACTAATACATTCCTAACAGCCCTATTTACTGTAACTCATACTCATTATTAATTGCTTTTATATTTCCGATTTTTAAAATACAACACATAAAAAAGCCACAACTTATATTGTGGCTTTTAAGTTTTTACAGTACGGGTTACCGTTTTTTAAATGGTTTATAAAAGAATTTTTCCCAGTGCACAATTTCATCCAAAGGTTTTCTTAATTGATCGTGTCTGTTTACATCTGTTTCATCAGCGGGATATCCTACCGGCAATAAAGCAATTGGTTCCACACCATCAGGCAAATCAAGCGCACGAACACATTTCATAACGTCGAATTTACAAATCCAACATGTTGCTAAACCCAAATCGGTAGCTGCCAAAGTCATATGATCAACAGTAATTGCAACATCAATATCAGTATGAATTTTTCCATCAGCCCTTCTCCATGCTTCTCTGTGATCGCCACAGACAACAATTATGCACTTAGCTGTTTGTAGCCAATTTCGTTCATAACATTCTCTAATCTTTTTCAACTGTGCTTCCTGGGTAATCACAACAAAATGCCATGGTTGCTTATTTTTTGCCGATGGAGCAACTCGTCCCGCTTCTAAAACCTGTAAAAGCAATTCTCTGTCAACAGGTTTATCCAAATACTTTCTGGAGGAATAACGCTTTTTTGCAATATCAATAAATGCCATATCGTTTATATTTTAATTAATTATTCTATTTCAATTATTTCATTAAAAACTTCTACTTTATCGCCAATTCTAATCTTTGCTCTTTTTCTGCTTTCAATTTTACCATTTAATTTTACTTCACCCTCGTTGACTAAATATTTTGCTTCACCACCACTCCCACATATATTAGTAACCTTCAACAACTTAATCAACTCAATATATTCCGAACCTTCCAATCTAAATGTAATCATATTTTTTGTTTTATTCCAATTAATAGTTCATTCATTACCTCTGTTGCTTTTCCCTGCAAAAATATATCGGTAATTGAATTTGTAAATAAAGTTTTTTCAGGATTAATCTCAATAATTTTAGTTCCATTTTGCTTCGCAAACGAAGGGATCGACGAAGCAGGAACTACCTCTCCTGTCGAACCAATTATTATCATAAGATCTGTTTCTTTAGCTGCCTCAAACGATTTCTGGTATGCTATTTTAGGGATTCCTTCACCAAAGAAAATAAAATCAGGTTTAAGAACTGCATGACAATGATCACATAATGGTATCTCAACCAAATCTATTTCCGAAGCATGATATTTTTTGGAACAATATGGGCAAACCAACATACGAGAATTCCCATGAAACTCGTAAACTTCCTTACTGCCAGCTTCATAATGCAAATTATCTATATTCTGGGTAATTACAGCTTTTACAATTCCTTTCATTTCTAACTCTGCTAAAACAAAATGAGCATCGTTAGGTTTTGCCTCTCCAAAAAAATCATAAAAAATTTCTTTGATCACTTTCCATGCCTCAATAGGATTAACATGAAAATTGTTTAAATCCAATACATTGGGATCATATTTACTCCACAAACCATTTTCTCCACGAAAAGGAGGAATTCCACTTTCAACTGAAATACCAGCACCTGTAAATGCTATAGTATATTTCGAATTGATTATTAAATCAATGGCTTTTTGTAAATCATTTTCACTCATTTATTTTTTGTATTTTTCTTCAATAGATTTAATTAAATCCAAATCCATTTTTGTTTTCTTATCAATAAAATACTGACTCAAATCAGATTTTACTTTATCGGCTAATTTATTAATTTTATCAATATATAACTGGTCGCGGGCCTGTTCTAATAATTTATCGTACATCTCAATCATATTCAGATTTGCACGATACTCATAATAAGGATTTAAGGTTGAGGTTTGTAACATTTCTTCTAAAGCCACAATTGCATCCATATAATCACCCTTATCTTTCATTATTAAATATTTATTGTAATACGAGTGATAATAATCCGGATGCTCTGAAATATATTTCTCTGCGTTAATAAAAGCCTTCTCGTTATCTTTTAACTTAGAGTAGTAGTACGATAACAAATAACTTTTATAAGCTGGTTCTAGCTTAAAGTTTTCAATTTGTTTTATGATTTTATGATAATCCTCTTTTTCTAATTTCTTTTTAGCTGAATAGGTTTTATCGTACCATTCCTGATATTTTAACCGCTCATTAAAATATTCCTGATCAACAACTGCTTGTTCTTGTTTGTAAACACTTACTTCTCCACTTTCAACATTATAGCGCAAATATTTATTCAAAGCTGTCATTCTTTCGCCATAGGCAAAATATATATCATTATTCATATTATCCATAATACAGCTTTTTACTGTAATTGAATTATTTATGCAATAACGGTAAAAAGGATCATGCGATAAATGATGATTTTCTGTATTGGTCAGAATCTGATAACTTTTGCTAACTAAGTTTTTATCATCAATTCGTTCATATAATTCCTTAATCTTCCTTTCACGTGAAATATTAGAAGTTCCAAACATCCATATAGGACTGTATTGATAACGTCCTTTATCCGACAATGAAAGGTTAGCAACATAAATGAAGTCATCCTGCATTTCATTTTTAATTATTTTGCCACGAGTCAGTTCATATATTGCTCCTGAATTGTCTCTTTTACTTCCTACAGTAATAAACCATGCATGTGGGCTATAGCCATCAAACATTTTGTCTACTTCATTTATTTGGTCTCCATTTTCAAGTATATTTCTCAATTTAAAAGCCAATGGCATTCCTGTATTATATTCACTTATATCTTTGTCATTTTCAGCCGGTGTTCCATTCATATTGATCGACATACTTAACCCGTTATGATTCATCCCGGTATAAACTCCAGGATATCCCATAAAAGTTAAAACCGTAACGGGGATTTTATCTTGTTTATGATAATTTACAATTAAAGGATGAGCCGCTAAGACTTCAATTCCCGGCCAATCTAAGTTCCTTCCGTGAACAATACCATTTTCGTTGCGCATGATAAATGCTGTGCAACTAATCTTAAAAAACAACTGAGGGAAATAAGCAATAATTTGCAATTCCTTTAATTTTAAATCGCTTCCTTCAGCCATCCCTTCCAATTCCTGAACATATTCAGCCGGCATTGTTCTTTCTGTTTTTTTAATTTTGGAGTTGAGAACCATATTGGCAATCCATTTTTTCAAAAAGAAACTTCCAATATATGAATCGATCAAGCTATCAACAGTGTGATCCATATCTATCAACCTGTCATTCAATAAAACGCCATACTGTAATCCTATTTCATAAGAATCACCTTTAACAGTTAAAAAAGGGATACCTTCCTTAACTACCAATGTTCCATCATGAAAAGTTCTTACACTATCCTGAGTTTCGGTATATGTAAAGTCCTGAGCTTTTAAAGAAACTGATAAAATTAGTAATACTGATAATGTAAGAAGTGCATTAATTCTCATAATTTTTTTAAATATTTTCAGCAATTATTTTTATAAAATTATAAATAATTTCACATTCTAAAACCTTTTTCATAAATTTAGGTACAATAAAATATCCTATACCGTATCCTTATGTTAAAAAGGTTTGTTATTACAAGTTTA
This sequence comes from Bacteroidales bacterium, assembly GCA_021108325.1. Classification (GTDB taxonomy): domain Bacteria; phylum Bacteroidota; class Bacteroidia; order Bacteroidales; family UBA12077; genus UBA12077. The sequence goes on from JAIORB010000119.1 coordinate 77,188, forward strand.
ATTATCTGTTTCTTTTCACAAGTTTCTTTTTCGCAAATTCCAGGATTGACTTTTACCAAAAAAAAAGAGCAACCCAACCTATATTTAAAAAGCAAAACAATATGGGTTACTGCCACACCTTTCTTTTTTGTTGATCGAAAATTTTCGCCCGACCAGGGTTCTACCTACCTTGATATAGGAATGTTTGGAAGCAATTTAAAACCTTATGTTCAGAACGATTCCGTTGCTTTGCACGATTTAAATAGCTATAAACTAATACGCATATTCGGTCTTGCTCAAATGGGAGTAATTGCACCATTATTAGCCTATAAACATTTTACAACTAAATCCGGGACAACCACAACTACAGGAAATACAACAATTGACGAAAACATTACTTTAGAAGAAGAATCCGGGTATCTTACTGCTGCCATTATCGTTTTTAGCTTTGGAACCCTGACTTACCATGTTTTTTCAAAAAACTATCTTTTTGATGCATTAGAAAGATATAATTATCTACTTGGTAATAATCCATATTTTGAAGACATATCTTTCAATCTTAATGTAAGAGTTGATCCGGTATCACAAACCCCGCAGCTTTCCCTTGTCTGGACATTTTAGTATAATTGTCAATATCAAATAAAAAGTTCAATCTATATACAAGCTTTAATAGTGAAAAGAAAAAAAATTGTTAGCAATTATAATGATAAATGGAATATTGCTAATTACACTTTTCTAATTCCCAGAAAAACTTACGTTATATAAAATTATTAACCCATACTATTGTTAATATGTATATTATTATGTAATTTTTCATCAGATTACAAACCCGTAATATAATTTGTTATGAAAAAAATTATTGTATTCTTATTTTTAAGTGCAATAGTATGCACAAAGCTAATAGCACAAGATGAATCTTTTCAGTTTAAATTTTACCCCTCAGTTCATTTTGGATTTTTCTTAAATCCTGAAGATGTAAACGCATATATTGAAAATGACTTATCAAGTTATAGTACTTCCTTTGGGACTACAGATGTAATCTTGAATATTACTGTAGGAGCCGGAATTGGCTTTCGTTTTGCCAATACGGTAGAATTACAACCAATTATTGAATATTCCATAGGACCCAAAGTTATTTCCGGAGATATAGCCAGATCTTATAATTTTAATAAATTTGCTGGCGGATTAATGGCTAACTATATGCTTCCATTAGGGTCAGGTGGAAGACACAGCATTTTATTAGGTGGAGGGATATTATACAGTTTTATAACATTTGAAGATTATTCCGGGAATACAATAAATCCCAGAGCTCAGGCCGGTGTTAGTTTTAACAACAATAAGTTTAATCCGCAAATACTTTTAGCCATTGATTTAGCTAAAACCAACGCTGATGAGAATGAGGATTTTGAACTCAATTATAACTCATTCAGATTTGGTGTTAATTTAAACTTCTAAAAAAGATAAATTTAAAGTTAATTGCAATAAGGTAATCAGCTTTTTAGTTAAAAAAGTGAAGTAAGATTTAAATCAATTTTGAGAAAAATAAAATATTTATTAAATTGTAAATTTATGAAAACAGTAATTACAATATGTATTTTCATTTTGGCTTTTAATCTAAATTATAGTTACAGTCAATCATTTGATGAATACAAATCAAATAATTACATATTCATTCAAATTAATAATCATTTAGAAAAAAGAGGTTCAGATAGCTATTATACCAGTAATCCTGATTATGCCTTAAGTTATGAAAGAAAACTTTTTACAATTGGGCGGAATAATTTTTTAGTAGGTGTTAGAACCGGTTTTTATAAAGAATATGTTTTAACAGGACACAACTGGACACATCCAACTAACACAAGGTTCTTTATAGGAACAACACCTGCTTATAGAATTGATATTACAAAAAGAATTAAAATTCAAGTAAATTTCTTATGGGATATATTACTTCCTGATGACTACGATGAAACATGGTCGTACTTTGCTTTAGAACCTTCGTTTAATTTCTATTTTACAGAACATTTATATGGAGCAATATCCGGTACAATGGGAGTATTTTCGTTTTTTGAACCAAAAGCATATATGGATAAGGCAGGTATAAAATTTGGTTTTGCATTTTAAGCTTGATCTAAATTTATTTCATAAAAAGAGCCAACAATTAAAAACTGTCGGCTCTTTTACTTTTCAAAACTACAATAATGAAAATCAAAAAAAGTTATCGAATATTATTCCCCTATATAATCTATTATTTCCTCAGTTTGATCTGAATTTCCTATACCATCCCAAATATCGTGTAAATTGTCAACATCATCTTTCCCATTTTCAAAACTTTCTTTATTATAATTACTCATTTCAAAATATTCTTTTTCCCCCGTATCAATTATCATTACTTCCTGACCTTTTAAATCAATAAATAATTTAATTGCTGATTCCTTACAAGCATTCATTATTTTATCAAGAAAATTTCTGGAAATTTCAATAGTTAATATTCCATAATTAATTGCCTTCGCACTGAAAATATCGGTAAATACATCGGATATAACCACTCCGAACCCCATATCATGTATCGATTTAACCAGCTGATCATAATTTGATACTTTATCACAATCAACATCTACAACTAAAATATTTTCTTTATTGCCAGGGCCTGCTTTTACAATATTAATGTCTAAGGTTTCCTGATCGCTTTTTTTCACATCCTTAGCAATTGCTAATACTCCAGAGGTTAAAGTAGAGACTTTTGAGATACTCATAATAATAGAATTTGGATTTTCAATTTTTTATTTACTTTTGTTAGCATACCCTTAAACATCACTCAAAAATATTTTTTGTTACCTTAGTTCAAAAACAAAATATTTCGTTATTTACGATGCCTATTCAAAAACAGTGTAAAAGATTAAAAGATTAATAAGTTGAATATTAGTAATTAATGTTATTTTTCACTAAAAAAGAATTACAATGCCCAACAAGAATACCGACCCATTATTTCAAATTATAAAATCGCTCACTAAAGCCGAAAAAAGGTATTTCAAATTACATGTTAATAAGCAAATAGCTGGTGAGGATACAAAATTTTTAAAACTTTTTGATTTAATTGATAAGCAAAAAGATTATGACGAATCAAAAATCTTAGAAAAAGAAAAAACAATAAAAAGTCAACAGCTATCTAATTTAAAAGCTCATTTATATAAACAAATTCTTCAAAACTTACGAAATATAAACTCTGATGAAGATATAGATTTACGTATTCGCGAATTAATAGATCATTCTGCTATATTATACAACAAATGCCTTTACGATCAGTGTGTTAAAATGCTTGACAAAGCAAAAAATCTGGCCAAAAAATATGATAAAAATGTTCTTCTTTTAGAAATCATCGAATTCGAGAAAAGACTTGTGACTAAATATATCCGATCCAATATTGAAGTAAAAGTTAGCGAGCTTATAAAAGCATCGGATCAAATTAATAAAAAAATAAATAATATTAATACATTCTCAAATCTTACAATTAAACTTTATTCATTTTATCTTAAAATCGGGTTTTTAAGAAATCATAAAGATTTTGAGCTGGTTAATAGTTTCCTGTACTCTACACTACCCGTATTCCAGGAAGAACAACTTTCTTTCGATGAGAAAATGTATTTATATAACTCATTTGTCGGGTATTATTTTTTCATTCAGGATTTTGAACGTGGTTACGAATATGCTAAAAAGTGGGTAAGCCTTTTTGATGAAAACTTTGACTTGATTTTACCAAAAATTGAAATATACATCAGAGCCATTAACAACTTGCTTGTTTCACAATCAAAATTACACAGGTATGATGAATTTAAGATTACAGTACGGAAATTGAATTCTATTGTTGAAATTCCTGATCTGAAATTAACGGAAAATATCAGGTTGTTGCTTTTTAAATATTCATCAACACACCGTATAAATCGCTATTTTATGCTTGGAGAATTTACCAAAGGAGCGAAAATAATACCAGAAATAGCCGAAAGCCTAGAAAATTTTGAACATTTGCTTGACACACACTACGTTATTATATTTTATTACAAATTTGCATGTATGTATTTTGGTAACAGTGATTATAAAAAAGTAATTTATTGGCTAAATAAAATTATCAACATGAAAGATGTTGATCTTAGATCAGACATACACAGTTTTGCCCGAATATTAAACTTAATAAGTCATTACGAATTAGGCAATTTGGATTTGGTTGATTACTATATCCGCTCAACGTATCGATTTCTTATAAAGAAAAACGATTTGCATTTATTCCAGAAAATAATCATGAAATTTTTACGAAAACTAAGTTCAATTACCCGAGACCAGTTAATTGATGCTTTCAAAGACCTTAGAGAACAGTTACTACCGTTAAATGACAAATTTTACGACCGCAGGCCATTTATTTATTTTGATATTATTTCGTGGTTGGAAAGTAAAATTGAAAACAGGGATATACAGGAAATAATTCGTGAAAAAGCGCTTAAAAAAATAAGTAATAATGTTTAGGCCTTAATTATTAAACTTTTATTTCAATTACTTGTCAAATAGCTTGTATCTTATATGAACTTCTCAAAAACACGAGTCATGAAAAAAATTTCCAGTTTTCTACTAATCACGGTTATAAGCCTAAATATTATGTATGCACAAGATCGTATCACCGGAAAAACATTTGCAACACGCTCCGAAGTTATTGCCAAACACGGAATGGCAGCAACCAGTCAACCTTTAGCAACGCAAGTTGCATTAGATATTTTAAAAAAAGGCGGTAATGCTATTGATGCAGCTATTGCAGCAAATGCAACACTTGGTTTAATGGAACCTACCGGAAATGGAATGGGCGGTGATTTATTTGCAATTATTTGGGATGCCAAAACTCAAAAGTTATATGGATTAAATGCAAGCGGGCATTCTCCAAAATCATTAAGTCTTGAATACTTTAAAGAAAATGAATTAGAGAAAATTCCTTCACATGGGCCATTACCCGTTTCTGTTCCGGGCTGTGTTGATGGATGGTTCGAAATGCACAAAAAATTTGGATCAATGAAAATGACAGAGATACTAGATCCAGCAATATCGTACGCACGTGAAGGTTTTCCTGTTAGTGAACTTATTGCTTACTACTGGGATCGAAGTGTGCCTTTTTTAAAAAAGTTCCCAAATTTTACTGAAACTTTCACAATAAATGGCAAAGCTCCGGCAAAAGGCGAAATATTTAAAAATCTATATTTAGCTAATACGCTTGAAAAAATTGCTGAAGGAGGTCGCGATGTTTTTTATAAAGGAGAAATTGCTGAAGAAATTGATCGCTACATGAAAGAAATGGGTGGTTTTCTTTCTTATGAAGATCTTGCCAACCATAAATCGGAATGGGTTGAACCAATTTCAGCTAATTATCGTGGTTATGATGTTTGGGAACTTCCACCAAACGGACAAGGAACAGCTGCATTACAAATATTAAACATTCTTGAAGGTTATGATATTGCATCCATGGGATTTGGTAGTACAGAATACATTCATGTCTTTACTGAAGCTAAAAAAATGGCTTTTGAGGATAGAGCAAAATATTATTCCGATATGGATTTTAATGATATTCCTGTCGAAAAGCTTATTTCCAAAGAATATTCTGATGAAAGAAGAAAACTTATAAACCTCGATCGTGCTGCCAGAAATTATCCTGCCGGTGAATTAGAAAAAGGAAATACAATTTATTTAACTGTTGCCGATCAATACGGAAATATGGTTTCATTAATACAAAGTAATTATCGTGGCATGGGTTCAGGAATGACACCAAAAGGATTAGGATTTATATTACAAGATCGTGGTGAGCTTTTTAGTTTAGACGAAAACCATATGAATTGTTACGCACCAGACAAACGACCTTTTCATACTATTATTCCTGCTTTTATAACAAAAAATGGGAAACCATATATGAGTTTCGGAGTCATGGGAGGCTCTTTGCAACCACAAGGCCATGCACAAATTGTAATTAACATGATCGATTTTGGAATGAACCTACAAGAAGCTGGAGATGCTCCCAGAATAAGGCATGGAGGAAGTTCTCAGCCTACAGGAGAAATAATGAAGGATGGAGGAACTCTATATCTGGAATCAGGTATAAATTATGAAGTTATTCGGGAGCTAATGAAAAAAGGACATAAAATTATGTTTGATTTAGGTGGTTATGGTGGATACCAGGCAATTATGTACGACAATGAGAATGGAGTTTATTATGGAGCTTCGGAATCAAGGAAAGATGGACAAGCAGCAGGTTATTAAATAAAGAAATAATTTATTTTATGGATGGATCATTATTATTAGAACTGATAAATAAAAGACAAAGTGACAGAGCTTATTTATCAAAACCAATCGAACAAGAAAAGCTAAGTCGAATTATTGAAGCAGGGAGATTGGCTCCATCAGCGTGTAATGCTCAACCCTGGAAATTTATTATTGTTGATCAGCAGGAGCTAAAAAATAAAATTGCCGATTGTACTTCGAGCAAAATTTTAGGTATGAATCATTTTACAAAGCAAGCTCCGATTCATATTGTAATTGTTGAAGAAAAAGCCAATTTTACTTCAAATGCCGGTAGTTTAATAAAAAACAAACAATTCCCGTTAATAGATATTGGTATTACTGCAGAACATATATGCTTACAAGCAACAGCCGAAGGTTTAGGAACTTGTATGCTTGGCTGGTTTGATGAGACCAAAGTAAAAAAACTATTAAATATACCTAAATCAAAACGAGTACCTTTAATAATTACATTAGGATATCCTGCAAGCGAAACACGCGAAAAAAGGAGAAAAGATTTAGATAATATCACCAGTTATAATAGTTATTGAAACTTGAAATTATAAACTGTACAGGCGCAATGCATTGCGTCTCTAAACTACATTAACTTCCATTTCTAATTCAATTCCAAATTTTTCTTTTACTGATTTTTGAATTTCCTGTGCTAAATATAAAATTTCCTGGCCTGTTGCTCCTCCATGATTAACTATTACAAGAGCTTGTTTATTATGCACGCCTGCTCTACCTATGCTTTTACCTTTCCATCCCGCCTTTTCGATTAACCAACCTGCCGGAATTTTAATCAGTTCATTTCCCTGGATATATATCGGCATTTCCGGATAAGATTTTTTTAATTCATCGGCTTTATAATTTTGCACAACAGGATTTTTAAAGAAGCTACCGGCATTTCCTATATCTTCCGGCTTTGGTAATTTTGATTCTCTTATATTTATAACCGCTTGTCGTATGTTCTTTATATTTATTTCATTATACTTTCCAAGTTCCTCGTTTAAATTACCATAATCAAGCTTAAAAACTGGCTGTTTATTTAACTGAAGAGTGACATAGTTAATAATGTGTTTCCCTTTTAATTTGTGTTTGAAAATGCTATCTCTATACGCAAATTGACATTCTTCATTTTTAAATGAAAAAACTTTTAAAGAATCAACTTCAAGCGTTTCAACTTCTGTAATAACATCTTTTACCTCAACTCCATAAGCTCCAATATTCTGAATTGGGCAAGTGCCAACATTACCGGGAATTAATGATAAATTTTCAATACCTCCCCAATTTCTATCAACACAATAATCTACCAGCTCATCCCAATCTTCGCCAGCTCCAACTCGTATTTTAACAAAATCATCCGAATCATCAATTATTTCAATTCCTTTAATATCAGGATGAAGTACATAACCTTCAAAATCTTTTGTAAATAAAACATTACTTCCTCCTCCTAAAATTATTAAAGGCAAATCTTGTTTTGGATATAAATTAAAAAAATCTATTAATTCAGTAACTGAGGAATATTCAGCAAAATAGCGGGTTTTAACATCAATACCTAAAGTATTATATTTTTTTAACGTGAAATTTTCTTTAATCTCAAGCATAAGTTGTTATTTTATTGTCCAAAGATAAGGATTGAAAATTATAAATGCCTAAATAATTAGTAAAGTAAAAAACGTGAAGCGTATATATATTGCAGTTACAAATGATTTAGTCACCGACAACAGAATTCATAAAGTTGCAAGCACTTTATTGAAATCAGGTGCCGGAGTTACTATTATCGGGAGAAAGAAACCAAGAAGTTTACAGCTTAAGAATCGTCCTTACCATACTAAGCGATTTCGATTATTTTTTAAACAGGGTCCTGGGTTTTATCTTGAATATAATATCCGCTTGTTTATCTATTTATTTTTCAGACGATTTGATATTATTGTAGCCAACGATCTGGATACATTGTTAGGTTCATATTACGCAAGCAAATTTAGACTTAAACATTTAGTGTATGATAGTCACGAATATTTCACCGAAGTTCCTGAACTGGTAAACAGAGACTTTCCAAGAAAAGTATGGAAAATTATTGAAAGAAAAATTCTGCCCAAAATAAATTATTCGTACACTGTTTCTGAATCCATCGCAAAAACATATCAAAAACAGTATGGCATAAAAATGAAAGTAATACGAAATGTTCCGTTTTATATTAATCAAAATCTTCCTGATAAAACTCAAAAAAATGATGTCAAATATATTTTGTATCAAGGTTCGTTAAATGTTGGCCGAGGATTAGAACATATAATTGATGCCATGCAATTTATTGAAAATGCAAAACTCATAATAACAGGCAATGGTGATATAGAAGAACAATTAAAAGAAAGAATACTGGATAAAGGATTAACTGAGAAAATTGAATTAAAAGGCAGAATCCCGTTTGAGGATCTACCTGCTGAAACTGCAAAAGCCGATTTAGGAATTGCTCTCGAAGAAAATATTGGATTAAATTACTATTATGCCTTACCAAATAAACTTTTCGATTATATACAAGCTGGGGTTCCTGTTTTAGTTTCTCCGTTTCCTGAAATGCAAAAGATCGTGAATAAATACGAAATAGGAACTGTATACGATCATAAAGATCCGGAATCGCTGGCACAAAAAATATCAGAAATATTTAGGTTAAAGAATCGTTACAATAAGTGGAAAGAAAATACATTCATTGCTGCTAAAGAACTTTGCTGGGAAAATGAAGAAAAAATTCTGATAGCGATTTATACAGAACTGGGAATACATTTCAAATAAGCTTTAGTTTAATTTTATATTTTAGGGGTATTAAATTTGGCATACGTTTTATAGAAAAAATTTGATGCACAATATCAGTGATAATAACTTAATCCAAAAAATTAAGCTTGGCAATAAAAATGCTTTTGATCGCTTATTTTTTAAGTATTATAAACCTCTATATCGATTTGCTTTACACTTTTGCAATAATTCTACAATAGCAGAAGAATCTGTTCAAAAAACTTTTATAAAAATTTGGCAAAATAATTCAGATTTAGTTCCTACAGAAGATATTGGAAAACTCTTGTTTGTATACACTAAAAATGCTGTTATAGATGAAATCAGGAAAGATGGTGCCAGAAGAAAACATGAAGGATTAGTTATAACAGAAATCATGATTGATGAGAATAATTCATGCGATGACAAATATTGGATAAAAGCTATTTTGGAAACAGGTATTGAAAAACTACCTAAAAAGGCAAAGGAAATTTTTCGTTTGGCAAAACAAGAAGGTTTAAGCATCAAAGAAATTGCTGATTATTTAAAAATATCAAACAAGACAGTTGAAAATCAACTTACTATTGCATACAAGAAGCTACGCCAGCATCTTCAACCTTTTAAAAATCAGCTTAATTATTAGGGGATTAAACTTTCAGAACCGTTATACGATTAGAATGAAAAAATTACACAACATATTTAAAAATAAGAAAAAAGTAAACAAAGATTTTGATCCTGATATTGATAAAATATTAACAGATCATAATTTAAATTATTCTGATATTGATTTTGAAAATAAAGACTCTGATGTATTAAAATCATACCGTAATTTAAATTCTCAAATTAATAAAAACTCAAATTATTTTAAAAATCTAAGATCATTTATTCCTTTCTTTAACTATAAAGCAATACTAAAACCAGCTTATACAATTGTTCTTACAACAATAGTAATATTTGCAGTTATTGAGTTTAAAAAAATAAACAAGGATGTTGAGTATGTAGAAATTACAGTTGATAAAGGCGAGAAAATAACTTTACATTTAAATGACAATTTCACGATCTGGCTTAATTCCGAAACAACAATTAAGATTCCAATGGAGTTAAAAAGAAACGCTAAGATATTTTTAGATGGAGAAGCCTATTTTGAAGTTAATCAAGATAAGAAAGTAACAATTATTTCTGGTGGAATTACTTTTGAAACTAAGGATTGTGATTTTCATATCAATTCCAAATTCAATAACGAGTTAGTAGCTCATGTAAAAGAAGGCAGTTTGGATTTCTATAATCCTGATTTTCCAAAATCTACTAAATTAAGTTTAAGCAATGGAGATAAAGCATTATTCAATCCTATAGTAAACTTTATTGCTGTTGAAAAAGAAAATGACACGAACTATTTAGCCTGGCATACAGGATTATTAGACTTTGACAATATAAGTTTAAATGAAGTATCAGAAATTATATCATGTTATTTTGACATTCCTGTTCAAGTTGCAAACCCAGACTTACAATATAAAAAATTTACCGCATCATTTAAGGATGCAGATATTGACAAAATTTTAGAAAAATTACAATTAAGTTTTAATTGCGAAATCTCCGGAGATGGTAGCAAACTTGTTATTAACTAAAAAATAAAACCATGAGAAAAATAATATTACTTGCTATTACAATAATTTTTAGCACACAGATCAATAGCTTTTCGCAAGCACTAGATGAATTATACGCCAAACTAGATGAAGATCAGAAAGAAGAAATATATCTTATAGATTTTGAGTTTAATTTAAAACCAAATAAAGAACAACGTCATTCAATTGTATTGAGTAAAAGAACATTATATGGCTGGTATGCATATCTTTCAGAAAAAAAACAAATTCAAATCACCTTATATGACGATTATGAGAATCTTATAAGCCACAATAAATCTACGGATGAAGGTCTTGTAAGTTTTACTACAAGATGTAACAAAACCGGGATTTATCATCTTTTTATTAAAAATACATCAGAAGAAAATGTAAATAGTACTATATTACTAACTTTTGCAGGCAGATTTAAACCAAAAGATATTGAGAAAATAATACCTAAAGTTGAACAAACAGATACAATAAACAATTCAGGACTAGAATATACTCAAAAAGATGAAAGCTATTATTTCAAAGTGGATAAAATGCCTAAATTCAGGGATAAAGAAAATAAACATAAAGACTTTAATGAATTTATTAAAAGAAAATTAAAATATCCACAGGATGCAATCAATAAAAAAATTGAAGGTCGAGTTTCTGTCCAATTTGTAGTAGATAAAGAAGGATATGTAAAAGAAGCTAAAATAGCACATGGAGTACACCCTTCAATTAACCAAGAAGCTTTAAGAATTGTATACAGTTCTCCTAAATGGGAACCTGGAATCCAGGATGGAGAACCTGTTGATGTCATATTTACATTTCCTATTGAATTTAAATTACCATAATAACATTCTTCGATTTTAAACCGCTAAGACGCAAAAGTTTTAAAGTATTTATATTTTAGTTTTGCGCCTTAGCGTCTTTGCGGTAAATTTCAACTCTGCCAATAATATTCTTTACCTCCAAATTCTTTCTTTGTTTAATGCTCGCTGATAATTACGGGCATTTATATTATGTTGTGAAAGTGTTTTTGCAAAGTTATGGTATCCTGAAAAATCAGATTTAGCACAAAAGTACAGATAACTATGGCTTTCATAATTTAAAACTGCATCAATAGCCGAAATAGAAGGAATAGAAATTGGTCCCGGTGGTAATCCATAACGCTTATAAGTGTTATATGGCGAATCAATTTGTTTATGAACATTCAAAACTCTTTTAATAGAAAAATCACCAAGAGCAAATTTCAATGTTGGATCGGCCTGTAAATGCATTCTCCTGCGTAAACGATTAATGTAGACTCCTGCAACTCTTGGCATTTCTTTGCTATAATAAGTTTCTTCATCGACTATAGAAGCTAGAGTTGTTACTTCTTCGGGAGTTAAATTTAAAATCGCCGCTTTCCTTTTTCTCTCATCATTCCAGAACCTTTGGTATTCTTTATACATCCGGTCAATAAATTTTTCAGCTGAGGTATTCCACCAAAACTCGTAAGTGTTTGGTAAAAAAATACAAGTGAAAGTTTCTTGTATTAATCCATATTCTGTAATTAAAGAATCATTATAAAGCAATTTTATTAGAGTTAGCGAATCGGGCTCAATTTGTTTTGAAATCTTTCCGGCTAATTGTTCTCTTGTTCTTATACTGTTAAAAACAACCTTAACAGGATCTTGAAATCCTGATCGTAATTTATCGATCAGATCATTATTATTCATTAAACTGTCCAGTCTGTACCTTCCAGGGTATACATGATTTGGGTAGTTCTTCTTTTCGGCCAACCATTTAAAAGAACGAATATCTTTAAGTATACTATCTCTTTCTAAAATTTGAATAATAGAACTATAATCAGAACCGGTTGGAATATATAAATAATGTGAATGCTCGTTAATATTGGGTTTATATATATTTTTGTATGCATTTAAAGCAATAGTAATTACCGTGATAATTACTAAGACCATAAGAGGAACAATATATTTAATAAAAGTGGTTTTTTTCATCTTATATTACTTTTTTAAAATAAATTACGAACAAAAGTATTACTATTTTGTTTTCTTTACTTTATAAAAATCGTATTATTATGTATAATTTTAAACATTCAGTCAATCTTTTTGCAATTATTTATAAATTAGTTGTAAATTAGTATTGATTTTTACTTTATTTGGTAAATTTTCTTTAAATTGGGTTAAAATTTTAGATTAGGATATTTGAATATGAAAGATTTAATAATAAAGGGTACAGAAAAAACTCCTTCCGTTACATTAAATAATAATGGTGTTTTAAAAATCGAGGGGCGTTCTATACCTGAAGATGCCGCTAAATTCTTCAAGCCTCTTCTTGATTGGACCAAAGATTTTACTGCAGGCGAAATACGTGTTGATATTAAACTTGAATATTTTAATACTAGCTCATCCAAATTTATTTTGGAAATGTTAAGACTTCTTGAAAATAACCCTGACAATAATAACATTCTTGTAAACTGGTTTTATGAAGAAGGAGATTTAGATGTTTTAGAATCCGGACAGTATTTTGAATCTATTATTGGAATACCTTTCAAATACATTGAATACGAAGAACTTTAATTCATTCGTGTTTAGCCTTTTTGGGGCCATAACTATCTACTTATAAATATTTTGCTTATGAAAAAAATTGTTGTTTTTCTTTTATTAACAGCATTTACAAGAGTGTTATTTACTTAAAAAAATAGATGCAAATCCGTTACCAAACTAACAATTTCAACAAAAATATAATTGAGTTTTTATGGAAAAAACAGTTTTAATAGTAGATGACTCAAATACAAATAATTTTCTTTTACAAAGTATTCTTGAAAGTGAAGGAATATGCTCGTCAATTGCCTTAAGTGGAAAAGAAGCTTTTAATTATCTGAAAATTGAAAAGCCCGCATTAATTTTATTAGATATAATGATGCCAAGTATTGATGGCTTTACAGTTTTGAAGAAAATTAAAAGTAGCCCTGAAACTATGGAGATTCCTGTTGTTTTTATTACTGCTAAAAACGATGACCATTTAAAACAAAAAGCCATTGAAGCAGGTGCTAAAGATTTAATTCAAAAACCAATTGATGTTAATAAAGTATTAGATATTGTTAAACATATATTACTTAATTAATCACTAAAATGACAAAACAGAAATCAAATAAGGGAATTTCAAACAATAATTCAGAGCTTAGTAAAGAAAATATATTATTTAAAGAGCTTGAAGAGTGTAAAAAGAAAATCTCGGACCTGGAAAAAGAAACTGATTTCTATATAAAACAAGGTGATGTTATTACCAACCAGCGAGCTAAAATTCAGAAAGAAAGAGACAGCCTGACAATTGAGAAAAAAGACATGATAAAGCAAAAAGCTTTATTGGAACAAGATCTTAATTTTATTATGAAACAAGGTGATAAAATTGCTGAACAGACACATAAAATTAAGATTCAACATAAACTTGTTCAAAAACAAAATAAAAAGATCGAAGATAGTATTTTATATGCCAAGAGAATTCAATCGGCTGTTCTGCCCCCAAACAGGTTTATTCAACATCTCCTCTCGGAACATTTTATTTTTTACAAACCAAGAGATATTGTAAGTGGAGATTTTTACTGGACGAAACAAGTTGACGATAAAATTTTTATTGCTGCTGCTGATTGTACCGGGCATGGTGTTCCAGGGGCATTAATGAGCATGTTGGGTATTACATTTTTAAATGAAACTATTAATAAAAATCCCAATATACATGCTAATGAGATCCTTAATGAACTTAGGATTCATATTATTAGTTCGCTACGTCAAACAGGCTCGTCAGGCGAAAGCCGTGACGGACTAGATATAGCTCTATGTATTATTGATCATAAAAAACAAATATTAGAATATGCAGGAGCAAACAATCCATTATATTTAATTCGAAACAAAGAACTTATAGAAACAAAAGCTGATAGAATGCCAATTGGTATTCATCGAAAAGCTAAAGAATCATTTCAAAATCATATAATTAAGTTACAAAAGGATGATTTAATTTATTTATTTTCTGATGGCTTTGTAGACCAGTTTGGTGGAGAAGATGGAAGAAAGTATTTGTCTGCAAATTTCAAAAAACTACTAATTAAAAATTGCTCTCAAGCACTTAATGATCAAAAAATCATTTTAGAAGAAACTTTTGAAGAATGGAAAGGAGAAAGAACACAGTTAGACGATATTCTTATTATTGGTTTTAAAATTGCTTTTGATAAAGAAGAAATAAAATCGAAGCTTAATTACGACTGGGCCGAAAAAACTATTTTAATAGCTGAAGATGATGAAGCAAATATGCTTTTATTAAAAAAAGCACTTGAAAAAACAAATGCAGATATAATTCAAGCTGAAAATGGAAAGGATGCTGTAAAATTATTTAGAACTAATCCCGACATTGATGTTATCCTAATGGATATAAGGATGCCAATTATGGATGGAATAGAGGCTACAACCCAAATCAAACAAATCGATGATAACATTCCGATTATTGTTCAAACAGCTTTTACTATGTCATCAGAAAAAGAAAAAAGTTTTAAAGCAGGTTGTGACGATTATATTACAAAGCCAATAAATATAAAAGAACTATATGCAACTATTTGCAAATACGTAGAAAAACATGACTAAATAAAAAATCCGGAAAAACCCGGATTTTTTATTATCTTTTCAAATCTTACTATTTCAATTTCTCTAATACGGTTTTCATTCTTTTTATTGCTTCCTGAAGGTTCTCATCAGATGTAGCATAAGAAAATCGCAAATAATCAGGAGAACCAAAAGCAGATCCCGGAACAGTAGCTACATGAGCCTTATTTAAAATATACATTGATAAATCAGATGCATTATTTATAGTTTTTTCACCATCCGACTTCCCGAAAAATGATTTTACCTCAGGAAACATGTAAAATGCTCCTTCAGGTACATTTACTTTAAACCCTTCAATTTCTCTTGTTAATTTAACGACTAAATCTCTCCTTCGTTTGAAAGCTGTAACCATTTCGGTAATGCTTGTAGTTTCGATATTAAGTGCAGCAACAGCAGCCATTTGCGATACGGAAGAAGCGCCAGATGTTAATTGACCCTGAATTTTATTACAAGCTTTTGCAATCCATTTTGGTGCAGCAATATATCCAATTCGCCATCCGGTCATTGCATATCCTTTAGATACACCATTAATAATAATTACTTTATCGCGAATAAATTCGAACTGTGCAATACTTTCATGTTTCCCCGCAAAATTAATATGCTCGTAAATTTCATCAGATAAAATAAACATATCTACTCCGCTATTTGCTACTACCTCAGCTATAGCTTTTAACTCACTTTTTGAATACAAGCTACCTGAAGGATTTGATGGTGAGCATAAAAACATTGCCTTTGTTTTTGGAGTAATGGCATTTTTTAATTGCTCAGGAGTAATTTTAAAATCCGAATCAATTGAAGTTTCAATAATCACATTTTTACCCTCAGCAAGTTTAACAAGCTCAACATAACTAACCCAGTATGGTGCAGGAACTATCACCTCATCGCCTTTATTAACTAAAGATAAAATTACGTTAGCTAAAGAATGTTTTGCACCATTTGAAACAATAATCTGATCCGTTCCATATTCAAGGTTGTTTTCTCTTTTTAATTTTCCGGAAATTGCTTTTAACAACTGTGGATATCCGGGTACAGGCGAATAATGACTATAATTATCATTAATTGCCTTAATCGCAGCTTCTTTTATATGCTGTGGTGTATTAAAATCAGGCTCTCCAACACTTAAATTAATAACATCAATACCCTGGGCCTGCAAATCACGGCTTTTCTGGCTCATCTCAAGAGTTTGAGAAATAGCTAAACTTGATACTCTTTGCGAAACATTTTCCATAATTCAAAAAATTAAAAAAGGTTAATGTACCTACATCAACCAATATGTTTTATTTTTTTTAAATTTGATCTAAACTAATAGTTTAAAACCTTTTTCTTTACAATGTAAAGATAAAATAAATAAAGGTATTAATTTGTGTTGTAAAACAATATCATATAAATTGCAACTAAAATAATCAAGATCAATAACATGAGCGAAGTATTAGAAATCCTAAAATATACTATACCTGCATTAATTGTATTAATAGCAACAGTATTAATCATTAAGCAGATGGTTAAAAACGATCAGAATAAAAGAAATTATGAGATAATTTCAAAAAATCAGCAAATAATAACTCCCGTTCGATTACAAGCATACGAACGATTGACTTTGTTGCTTGAAAGATTATCACCGGAATCGTTGATAATGCGTGTTAGTAAGCCTAATATGACAGCAAAACAACTACAATCTGAACTTTTAAGTACCATACGATCTGAATTTGATCATAATGTATCGCAACAAATATATGTAACACCGCAAGTATGGGAAGTAATTAAAAATTCAAGAGCAAAATTAACCCAATTAATAAATAGTGCAACCAGCAGGGTAAAACCCGATTCGCCAGCACTGGCTTTGAGCAAACTTATTCTTGAAGATTTAATGGTTCAGGATAAGTCGCCAACCAGTTTAGCTTTAGAGGCATTAAAAAATGAAATAAAACTGCTTTATTAAATCTTTATTATTTCTAAATATTATTTTAAAAAAGTATTTTTACCATAATAAATACTTTAATTTCAATGTTAAAAGATATTAAAGTCGTTGGATTTGATGCTGACGATACACTATGGGTTAATGAGCCATATTTTAAAGAACTTGAAGATAAGTTTTGCGAACTTTTAAACAATTATCTTTCAACTGACGAGATTTCAAAACAACTCTTTGAAATTGAAATACAAAATCTGGAATTATATGGATATGGTGTAAAAGCATTTATGCTCTCATTAATCGAAACAGCCATTACTATAAGTGATCATAAAGTACCGACAGAAATTATACATAAAATAATTGAATTAGGAAAACACCAGTTAAATAAACCTATTGAACTGTTGGATGGAGTGGGAAAAGTACTTGATAAGTTATATTCTGAACATTATAAACTTATTGTAGCAACAAAAGGAGATCTTTTGGATCAGGAAAGAAAATTACAAAAATCCGGCTTAGAAAAATATTTCCATCATATTGAAATAATGAGCGATAAAAAAAAATCCGATTATAAAAAGCTATTAAATCATTTGGAAATAAAACCTAAAGAATTTGTGATGATTGGTAATTCCTTAAAATCAGATATATTGCCAGTAATTGAAATTGGAGGTAAAGGAATACACGTGCCATATCATACAACCTGGCAACACGAAAAAATATCAACTGATAAATTGGTTAATAATAATTTTATTGAAGTAAAAACTATATCTGAAACACTAGATTTCTTTTTGATATGAAGAAAGTAATTGATTTTGAAAACTGGAACAGAAAAGAACATTTTGAATGGTTTAATACTTTTGACGAACCATTTTTTGGAATTGTATCAGAAGTAGACTGTTCGATAGCTTATGAAAAATCAAAAAAAGAAAATATTTCGTTCTTTCATAATTATCTTCATAAATCGTTAGTGGCAGTAAATTTAATTAAAGAATTTAGATACAGAATTGAAGACAACAATATAGTTTGTTTTGATAAAATTCATGCTTCGACAACTTTAAATAATATGGATAATCTTTATTCAATGTCATTTATAGAATACCACAAAAACTTAATAGAATTTAGTAAGACTGTTAAAATTGAAGAAGAGAGAGTGAAAAATTTAAAAGGCTTAAGTGTTACATCGAATACAATACGCATTGATACAATTCATTATTCATCAGTTCCATGGTTTAAGTTCACAGGATTAACACATGCAAGAAATTTTAAATATAAAGATAGTGTTCCTAAAATTACATTTGGCAAATTCGATAAAATTGGCAGTAAAAAAATAATGAATATAGCCATTAACGGGCATCATGGATTAATTGACGGATACCATGTGGGAGAATATTTAAAAACTTTTCAAGAGCTACTTAACAGCGAATAACTTTACCTTGGATCAAGATAAATAATAAGTCCTGTAGTTAACATGAAAGCTTTATTTTTGGGCTTATCCAAATCTTGTTCGGGCCAAAATGCTTCATAATTAAAATTATATCTCAATTCAGCTGAACCATTATCTAAATTTATAAACCCCTGAGTGTATCTGAAATCTAAAAAAATGTCTGTTCTACTGTTAAATCGTCCTTGTACACCCATTCCAATAATAATTCCAGCATCGAACTTATTAAGATTTGGTAAAATATCTTCATTAATCGACTGGGTTATATAATCATCACCAATAATTATTTCATAAGTACCTTTGGTTTTAGCAGCAATTAAATACGAGGCATAACCGCCTGCATAAATATATATTTCAGGATCTGGAGTAAAATTGAATTTGAAATAAACAGGTAAACTTGCATAATGCAAATTCATTTCCATATCGTGATTTACAAACTTACCTCCTTTCGGCTCATAATTCAGCTCAGCTCGAGCCGACAACATAGGATGTAAATAAAAAGCTCCTGTAAGGCCAATTTGCGGCCCTATATTTTTTGCATACTGGTCAATAGCTTCATCACCGGTAATGGTTGATAAAAGCACTCCCCCTTTTAATCCTATAGTTGGAGTTTTTGTAGTATTATATGAAAATTTACGTGGATCTCTTGGATTTTGAGAATATAAAGTATGATATTGAGCCAAAACTATTAACCCAATAATAAATATTAATACTTTATATTTTGATTTCATTTTAGCTTTTTAATATCTTAAATTCGCAGCAAATCACCCAATAGACTAATAGTCACGGGGTGACTTGACAAGAAAAGATGTACATAACAGC
>JAIORB010000068.1 GCA_021108325.1 Bacteroidales bacterium
CTTTTATCTTTTCAGGATAAATATGATATGCACTCCCTTTCACATAATCTCCAATGAAGTTACCGATTTTAACTTCTTCATTATTTCCGGAAAGATATATATGTGCAAGAAAGTTCATCTACCTTATTATTCGTAATTAATTTCTATACTAAGTTAAAGCATATTTTTATTATAAATTGTTCAAACAAAAAATCTGTTATTAACATATATATGTTTCTTAACATGTTTTCATTCTTTTTATCGGATTTCTATAATTATCACTGAATTAAAAGATTGTTAAAAAATGTTAAGCAATTCACAACCTAAACTTTATATAGTTAAACTATGAATTATGACTTTAAAATATAACTTTGTCTGACAATTATTTAAAAATAAACAATTAAAATAAAAAAGGAGGAATTATGGCTAAGAAAAATGTTCTTATTATCGGAGCCGCCGGAAGAGATTTCCATAACTTTAATACTTATTACAGAGACAACGCGGATTATAATGTTGTTGCTTTTACTGCTGCTCAAATTCCAGATATTGATGGAAGAAAATATCCTGCTGAATTAGCTGGCAGTTTATATCCTGCAGGAATTCCTATTTATGCTCAAGATGATTTAGAAAAATTAATTAAAGAATTGGCAGTTGAAGACTGTGTATTTTCATATAGTGATGTGCCTTATCAGGTAGTAATGAATTTAAGCGCATTAGTTAATGCTACTGGTGCAAACTTTGTTTTATTGGGTCCTGAAAGAACAATGATCAAAAGTACCAAGCCGGTTATTGCTGTTGGTGCTGTTCGTACGGGTTGTGGCAAATCACAAACTTCACGTAGAATTATCGAATTGTTGATGGAGCAAGGACTAAAAGTTGTTGCTATTCGTCACCCAATGCCTTATGGCGATTTAGTTGCTCAAAAAGTTCAGCGTTTTGCTACTGTTGAAGATTTAGCTAAGCATAAGTGTACTATTGAAGAAATGGAAGAGTACGAGCCACACGTAGTACGTGGTAATGTAATTTATGCAGGAGTTGATTATGAAGCAATCGTAAGAGCTGCTGAAAATGATCCTGATGGTTGTGATGTTATTCTTTGGGATGGTGGGAATAATGATTTTCCATTCTATAAACCTGACTTAATGGTTACTGTTGTTGACCCACACAGACCAGGTCATGAATTGTCATATTATCCTGGCGAAGCTACTTTACGCATAGCCGACTATGTTGTAATTAACAAAATGGATTCTGCTGATGCTGATGCTATTCAAATCGTTCGCGATAATATAGCAAAAGTTAATCCTGAAGCAATTGTTGTTGATGCAGCTTCTCCACTTACTATTGATAAGCCCGAATTGGTTAGAGGTAAAAAAGTTCTTGTTGTTGAGGATGGACCAACATTAACTCATGGTGAAATGAAAATAGGAGCTGGTACTGTTGCGGCTCGTAAATGTGGTGCTGCTGAACTGATTGATCCTAGAGAATTTGCAGTTGGTAAATTAGCGGAAACTTTCAGAATTTATCCTAACATTGGAACATTACTTCCTGCAATGGGATATGGCGATGAGCAAATAAAAGATTTGGAAACTACAATAGACAAAACTCCTTGCGATGTTGTTGTTATTGCTACTCCAATTGATCTTAGCAGAATCGTAAAAATTAACAAGCCAACTGTAAAAGTAGGTTATGATTTACAAGAAATTGGTCAACCTGATTTAGCACAGGCTGTTAACGATTTTATTCAAAAGAAAAATTTATAATAATATAAATTGCATTTATTTAAGAAGCTGTCTCAAAAGGACAGCTTTTTATTTTGGTATGATTTTGGATTTAAGTGTTGATAAACTTGAATATTTTTATTTATCTAGTATTTTTGTGTAATATTGATTTTTGTTTTTCTAATTTATAATTTAAAAACAAACGGTTATGATAAGGATAGTTATCGGTTTATTTGTGTTTTTGATGATTAATATTTCTGTTGACGCACAGGTTATTTATCCTGAAGAGGCCGACACAACGATTGTAAATCAAGACGAAGAAATAAATCATGACAAGAAAGAAAATGCTGAGCAAAAATCAGATATTATATATCAGCACGATGGCACCAAAATGCTTGTCGATGTAAAAAAAATATATTTAAACGATTTATACTATTCTTTACCGGGTGATACCAAAGTAAAAAAAATGGACCAACGATTGGTTCATAAAATTGAGTACAAAACAGGTAAAGTTGAAATACTAAACGAAACAGCTCCTGAAGTTCGTGAGGTTGGCGATTATCGAAAAGTGAAAGTAACGGAAAATCCTGATGACGTTGAAGGATTAATTGAAGTTGCCAAGCTGGAAGCAAAAGCTGAGGGTAGCGACAGGGGATATTCGACTCCAAAATCTTTGGAAAGAACCGCAACAATTGTTCTTCGAAGAAAAGCAGCATTAGTAAATGCCAACATCGTTTTAATTACTGATAAAAAAACAAATGTTGCTTTTGGCGAGATTCCTGCTGTAATTTTATACGGAATAGCGTATTCTTATCGATAATAGACGCAAATTGATAAAATAAAAGGGAGCAGTAAAGCTCCCTTTCTTATTTTGTAATACCATCCATTTTTTGAACAATAAATTTATAATGATCTTTTAGTTCGGATAGATCTTTATTTTTAAACCATGTTTTTAGATTAAATCTTAATCGGGCAAACATTTTTTTAACTTCAATATAATAATGAAATGCAAATAATCCTGCAAAAAGCAAACTAACAGGAACGGCAACTTGTAGCCACCAGGGTTCTATTATAAACAACCCAACAATTATTAGAATAATGTAATAAATTGGGAAAAGAAGCAATACGATAACATATCTAAACGAACTTAAAAATTGCAAGTCTTTTACTTTTTTTGTTGCCCAAACAGGAATTTTATAAGGTAAATAATTTAAAATGCCACCATATAGGTATAATGGCAAGAAGAGAATTGCCAGTAAAGCTTGTCCAATAATTCCTAGAGTAGAAAATTTAGGCTTTTGAATAACCCAATGTCTAAATTTTAATTTATTAAGGAGTTTTGAATATCTTAGAGTTTTTTCATTTAGTTCTTTTGCTTCTTCTGGATTCTTGTCTGCAAAATCATTTAATTGGTTAATAATATTTTGCTGTGCAAAAAGCTGGTTGGGTTGCTTTTTATTTTTAAAACCCATTTTTTTAATCATCTGAGGAAGGTAGATATACCTGATATTATCAAACATATCATAATATTCCTCATTTTCGATATGAATCATGTATTTTTTTAATTCTTCAGATAGTTTTTTCTGAAGCAAATTCCTCGCACGGGGAGGATTCTTCTTATATTCATCGTAGTAATCTGATATACATATTGGTTCGCCAAAATAAACAAACAATTTACTACGGAAATTAATATAATTGCTCCAGTCTAGTCCGACAGGAATAATTTTAATATTTAGCTTAAAATCATTTGCTTCCTCTGCTTCAAATGCAATTCGCAAAATACCTTTTTTTAAAGGTTTTAATTTTCTTAATCCAGCATGAGTACCTTCAGGTAAAATAACCAAACCGTTTTTGTTTTTCAATACATCAATCGTTTTTTGAAAAATAGCGTCGTTATATCCCAGGCTTTCTTTACCATCACGGATTCTATAAATAGGTAAAATCTTAAAAAGGGTTAAAAGCTTTTCAATTGTTTTCTTTTTAAAAATATCGGCCCTTGCTAAAAATACTGGTTGCGTTTTAATAGTTCCCAGTATCGCCATAGCATCCATTAAAGCATTCTGATGGTTTGGTGCATATATTATGATATCATCTGTTGGTACCTTTTCGAAATTGCAAACTGTTGTTCTGAAATATGTTTTTGTAACTCTGTCAGCATAAGGTCTTAATAATCCATACACTGGATGTTTTTTCTCAATAGTTTCTCTGCTTATAGCCATATTTTATTAGTTAATTATTTCTAACTGGTTTTTTCGACATTATTGTAGCTATACCTAATCCGGATATAATATGCCAGATACCCCATAAAGCAGCAATAAATGCCATTCCACCGATTCCGTTAAACAAATTGGGATTAAAAATTAAAACAAGTGCAAGGCCTGAATTTTGTATGCCCGTTTCAATTGTTATTGTTCTAACGTCGTTTTTATTACGTTTAAAAAGTGATGCTATAGAAAATCCGGTCATTAATGCGAGGGCATTATGTATAAATACGATTAAAAAAATCAAATGTACATACTTTAAAAAATACTCCCAGTTTAAGGTAAGGGCTATAATTACATAACCGGCAAAAATAACTATTGAAGCAATTTTAATTGGTTTGACAATTTTAGAAGTGGTTTTTGGAAATTTATATGAAAATAACATTCCAATGGTTAAAGGAATACCAAGTAAAACAAACATGGTTTTAGACATTTCAACAGGATCTATTTCAATTGGGATTATTAATCCTGCTCCTTTAGAATATATTGCTGCATAAATACCACCCCAAAATGCAAAGTTTAAAGGTGTCATGATTACTGCCGAAAAATCTGCAACTGCTGTCAGGCTTACTGATAATTCGGTATTCCCTTTAGCTAAAGCTGTCATAAAATTGGAAATATTTCCTCCGGGACAAGCAGCTACTAATATCATTCCTAATGCAATGCTAGGTGAGGGATTAATGAGTAAAACCAAACCAAGTGTTAGAAGAGGCAAAAGGAGAAACTGAGCTACAATACCTATAATTGCCGATTTGGGATTGGCAAAAACTTTTTTAAACTTCTCCGTTTTTAATTCAAGTGCTACTCCAAACATAACAAAAGCAAGGGTAATGTTTAAAAAGAATAAACCTTCTGGATTAAAGTTTAAACGAATATTGTCCAACATTTCTAATGAATCTGAAAACATATGGTCAAATTTTAATGGCGATAAAAATAAGCAAATGAATTTAAAAAAAGAAAAGTAGGAATTTATGATGAGAATTATTGATTGAAAAGGATTTTATGTGACGAGAAGTTATTTTAATAAATAAATTTAATTAGTTGGTCAAAAAACATTTTTCAAACTCGACATTCTTATTAAAGATGCATATATTTACATTAAACCTAAAGTGCCAACCATCTTACTATTTAATAATCTAAAATTTTAATTAAATAGTGGAAAACAAAAAAATACTAAAGTTAATTGATGAAGTATCAGAAGTGCTTTCCTTATTGATTGAATTAAGGAAGAAAGGTCGATTTAGAGAGGCTCTTGAAAAAATTGATGAAACTTTATTAAATTATTTCAAATGTGATTCGGATTTTATATATTCAATTTCGGAAGATTTTCTGGTTGATGCTTTAAAAACAGAAAAAGGATTATCTTCGGAGCAGATAGTTTCATTGGCTGAAATTCTTAATGAAAAAGGAGATATACTTTTAGAACAGAATAATTTACGTGAAAGTCGGGAAATCTTAAAAAATACTTTAAAAATATATTATTTTCTAAACGAAGATCAAGATTTTTTTTCATTCAAGAATATGAATAAAATGGTTTTGATTAATGATAAACTTTCAAAAATTAATGTTAAAATTGAAAATTAACTGATACGAGTTTTTATTTTCCTGCTCTCTTCCTCAAATCCCGGTTTTTCTAATAAAGCAAACATGTTGTTTTTATAAGCTTCTACACCTGGCTGATCAAAAGGATTGATATTCAGCAAATAGCCACTTATTGCACAAGATTTTTCAAAGAAATATATAAGTTGCCCGATATAATATTCTGTTATTTCAGGTATCGTAATTTTAATGTTTGGAACATTTCCATCAATATGTGCAAGCTTTGTACCTAGTTCGGCCATTTTATTTACGTAATCGATAGGTTTGCTTGCAAGATAATTTAACTTATCGAAGTTGTCTTTGTCATCAGGTATTTTTAGGTTGAATTTAGTTTTTTCAACTGAAATCACTGTCTCAAATATGTTTCGTAAGCCTTCCTGAACATATTGACCTAAAGAATGGAGATCCGTAGTAAAACTTACGCTTGCAGGGAAAATGCCTTTGTTTTCTTTTCCTTCGCTCTCACCAAATAACTGTTTCCACCATTCAGCTATATAATTTAATCTGAGATCGTAGTTTGCAAGAATTTCTGTTGTTTTATTTATTGAATAAAGTGCATGTCTTATCGCAGCATATTGATAAACAGGATTTTCCTCGAACGAATTGTTTTGGGAGTTCTCAAACATTGATTTTGCACCATTAAGGAGTTCTTCAATATTGTATCCGGCGCAGGCAATAGGAAGTAATCCTACCGGAGTTAATACAGAATATCGGCCACCAATATCATCATCAATAATAAATGACTTATAATTTTCTTGTTCTGCCATATTTCGCAAAGCACCTTTTGAAGCATCTGTTATTGCAATAATTCGGTTTGAAGTTTCTTGTTTTCCAAACCTGTTTTCAAGGTCTTTTCTAAGCAAGCGAAAGGCAATGGCTGGTTCTGTAGTGGTACCCGATTTTGAAATAACAACGAGCGAATATTTTTTATCTTTTAAAAAATCTAAAAGTTCATAATGATAATCTTCTGATAAGTTGTGACCGGCAAAAAGAATATGTGGATTCTTTCTTTCTTGTTTTAAATGATCAAATTGTCCTGATAATGCTTCAATAACTGCTTTTGCTCCAAGATATGAGCCTCCTATTCCGATAACTACAATTACTTCTGATTTTTCCCGCAATTGTTTTGCTGTTTCATTAATCTCTGATATTAGATCGCTTGAAATAATATTTGGAAGGTTTACCCAACCCAAAAAATCACTTCCCTTACCTGTCTTGTTAATTAATTTTTCATTCTGATTTTTAACCAGTTTATCATAGTTATTAAAATTATTCTTGTCAATAAATGATAATGCATTTTTTAAATCGACTTGTAAATGTTTCATGACAGACAATTTTTTTATTTTGAATGATTGGTATTTTAGATTATTGAATAAATAATATTCTCATTATTTCATTCTTCCATCCCGAAAGCTTTCGGGATTCCATTTTCACAAGTTGAATCACATTAAATTTAAAATGTGATAATAAACTATCTTAAATTCTCAGTGAGTAACTTTATTTCAATGGCAGGAGATATCTTTTCATATAATATATTGTAAACAGCTTCGGTAATTGGCATGTTTACAATATATTTTTTATTGATTTCCATGATAGATTTCACGGCATAATAGCCCTCTGCAATCATGTTCATTTCCAGCTGAGCCGATTTAACAGAATAGCCTTTGCCAATCATATTGCCAAAAGTTCTGTTGCGACTAAACTGTGAATAAGCTGTAACCATTAAGTCACCTAAATATGCTGAACTTTGTATGTCGCGTGTAATAGGATGAACAGCATCAACAAAACGTTTTATTTCCTGTATCGAGTTTGAAATAAGTACGGCATTGAAATTATCGCCATAACCCAAACCATGACAAATTCCTGCCGCAACAGCAAATACGTTTTTCAGAACTGCAGAATATTCTGTACCATAAATATCGTCAGAAATGCTGGTTTTTATGTATTGTGTACTTAACAGATCTGCAATTAAACGTGCATTTTTTAAATTTTCAGATGCCATTGTCAGATATGATAATCTTTCCAAGGCAACTTCTTCGGCATGACAAGGGCCCGAAATAACCACAAATGATTCCAGGGGTACATTATATTGCTGATTAAAAAATTCTCCAATTATTAAATTATCATCAGGGACAATTCCCTTAATTGCAGATACAATAAGTTTGTCACTGATATCAACTTTAAGATTCTGTAGTGCGTCTTTTAAAAATGCCGATGGAATAGCAAAAATTAGAATATCAGCATTTTCAACAGCTTCACTTATATCACAAAAGAGAGCAATCTTATTGGTGTCGAGAGCAACAGAACTTAAATAGAAATTATTGTGTTTATGTTGCTTTATAAAATTAATTTTTTCGGTACTTCTCATATACCAGTTGATATCATCAACATTTTCGAGAAGCATTTTGATGATAGCAGTTGCCCAGCTACCTCCACCTAAAATTGCTACTTTTGGTTTTTGCTTCATTCAAATTATTTTATGTTTTCAATCCAGTTTTTTACATCATCCTGACTGGGATTTTGTAAGCCCAATTTATGCTTTTTATTTGTACCACACAATTTTTGATGTAAAGCTCCGGGACTAGAATCTTTCATGCTTGCTACAGTTACATAACCTGATTTTTGAATTACAGGAATCCATTCTTCAGGAATCCCTAATTCAGTATAACTTGATACATCATCTTTCTGAGCTTTCTTTTCTGGTCGCATTTGAGGGAAGAAAAGTACATCCTGAATAGATGGTGAATTAGTCATTATCATTGCTAAACGATCAATACCAATGCCTAATCCACTTGTAGGAGGCATTCCATACTCAATGGCTTTTAAGAAGTCTTCGTCAAGCACCATGGCTTCTTCATCACCACGTTTGCCTAAAATCAACTGTTGTTCAAAACGTTCACGCTGATCAATCGGGTCATTCAACTCAGAGTATGCATTACAAATTTCTTTTCCATTACAAATAGCTTCGAATCGTTCTACTAGTCCATCAACACTACGATGTTTCTTTGCCAATGGAGACATTTCAATCGGATAATCTGTTATAAAAGTTGGCTGAATCAATTTAGATTCACACATTTCACCGAAAATTTCATCAATCAATTTACCTTTACCCATTGTTTCATCCACGGAAATTTCTAATTTTTGGGCAGTTTCGAATAATTCTTGTTCATTCATTTTCGAAATATCTATTCCGGTAAATTCCCGGATAACTTCAAACATAGTATATCGTTTCCATGGACGTTTAAAATTGATCGCATTTTCCCCGACCTTTACTTCTGTTGTTCCATGAATATCTAAAGCGATTTTTTCAACCATTTCTTCAACGGTTTCCATCATCCAGTTGTAGTCTTTATAAGCAACATAAAGTTCCATTTGTGTAAATTCCGGATTATGGAAACGGCTCATACCCTCGTTACGGAAATCTTTAGCAAATTCATATACGCCATCAAAACCACCAACGATTAATCTTTTCAGGTAAAGCTCGTTAGCAATTCTTAAATATAAAGTTTGATTTAAAGTATTATGATATGTTTTAAACGGACGTGCAGCAGCTCCTCCATATAATGGTTGTAGAACCGGAGTTTCAACTTCCAGGTAACCTTTGCCATTTAAATACTCACGCATTGAGTTGGTAAGCTTAGTTCTTTTAACAAAAACATCTTTAACTTCAGGATTTACAATTAAATCCAAATGACGCTGACGATATCTTTGTTCCGGATCAGAAAAGGCATCGTAAACTTTTCCGTCTTTTTCTTTTACTATTGGCAGAGGCCTGATTGACTTACTTAAAACGGTAAATTCAGTCACGTTTATAGATGTTTCACCAACCTGGGTAACAAATACATTTCCTTTTACACCTATAATATCACCTATATCGAGAAGTTTTTTAAATACTGTGTTGTATAATGTTTTATCCTCGCCTGCACAAATATTATCGCGTTTAAAGTAAATCTGGATTTTGCCTTTGTCGTCTTGTAACTCAACAAATGAGGCACTTCCCATAATTCTTCTTTTCATGATTCTTCCTGCTATGCTAACTTCCTGAAGATTATTCTTTTCCGGATCGAATTTAGAAAGGATCTCTTTTGATGAAGTATTTACTTCATATTTAGCAGCAGGGTAAGGATTAATCCCTAACTTTCTTAATTCTTCTAGTGATTGCCTGCGAATAATCTCTTGTTCGCTTAATTCTAAATTCATCATACAAATTCAATATTTAACTTTTATCAAAAAACGGTACAAAGATAAAATTAAATAACAAATTATATGGATTGGTGTTTTAATTGCCTGTAAATAATTTATAAAAATCTATCTTTCTAGTAATCAAATAAGATGATTTTATTTCCATTTTATTATAGATATTCATAATTGTTTTTATTTAGAATAATTTAATTTTGCAGGTATTAATAGATTTTAAGAGGGGATATGGAATCAGGAAAAACAAATAATCGACGTTTGCCTCGATGGATGAAAATGCAGATGCCAAAGGGCGAGTCGTATTCTAAAGTAAAAAACACCGTTAATAAATATAATTTACATACTATTTGTACAAGTGGTAATTGCCCTAATATTGGCGATTGTTGGAACAGGGGAACTGCTACATTCATGATCTTAGGTGAAATTTGTACCCGCTCATGTAAGTTCTGTGGTGTAAAAACAGGTAAACCTTTACCTGTTGATTGGGATGAGCCTAACAGAATTGCCGAATCGGTAAAATTGATGAATGTTAAGCACTGTGTTATTACTTCGGTAGACCGTGATGACCTTGATGATGGAGGAGCGTTACTTTGGGCAAAAACGATCAAAACAATTAAAGAAATTAATCCTGAAACAACAATTGAAACACTTATTCCTGATTTTGATGGCCTTGAAAAAGATATAAATACAATAATAGAAGCAAAACCCGAAGTTATTTCGCATAATCTGGAAACGGCTGAACGATTAACGCCTCAGATTAGAAGCAGGGCAAAATATCAACATAGCTTACAAGTGATAAAACAAATTGCCGAATCAGGAATCACTGCTAAATCAGGAATTATGCTGGGACTTGGAGAAACAGAAGAAGAAATTTTGCAAGTTATGGATGATCTTTTAGCTGTTGGTTGTAAAGTAATGACTATTGGTCAATATTTAGCACCAACTATGGATCATATTCAGGTTAAAGAATATGTTACGCCTGAAAAATTTGAAGAATATAGAAAAATTGGTTTAGAAAAAGGATTTCAGTTTGTTGAAAGCAGCCCTTTGGTGAGGTCATCTTATAAGGCAGAAAATCATGTTTGTGCACATTAAATGATTATAGTGATGAAGGATGTAAAATTTGAAGATTTAGGACTAATTGAATATAAAAATGCCTGGGATTACCAGGAAAAGTTATTTGCTGATTATATTAAGATAAAAGCTGAAAATAGAGAGCTCCCGGAAAATGAACAGAAAGAAACTAAGGGGAAAGTTCTTTTTTGTGAGCATCCACATGTTTATACTTTAGGTAAAAGTGGGACACAAAACAATTTATTAATTAATGATGAGTTTTTAAATAAGATAAAAGCGACATATTTTAAAACAAATCGTGGTGGAGATATAACCTATCATGGTCCGGGACAAATAGTTGGATATCCTATTATTGATCTGGAGCGTTTTAATTTGCAGGTGAAACAATATATAGCTAACTTGGAGCAATCAATTATTCTTACTTTAAAAGAGTTTGGTATTGAGTCGGAATCTTTGCAAGGAGCAACAGGAGTGTGGCTTGAAACAGGAACTAACAAAGCAAGAAAAATTTGTGCAATAGGTGTTAAAGCAAGCAGATTTATTACAATGCATGGATTCGCTTTTAATGTAAACACCAATCTCGAATATTTTAATCATATTAACCCTTGTGGATTTATCGATAAGGGAGTAACATCGATGGAGAAGGAATTAGGAGAAAAAGTAGATGTTGAGAAAGTAAAAGATGTTTTAAAAGCAAAAATGGAAGAAGTATTTGGGATGAACCTTAAATAGTAAAAAAATATGAAAACTATATATGGAAAAAAGATGGGTGCTAAAACAGCAAGGGAGCAAGGAAGATAATGAAAAACTGGCAAATGAATTAAATATAGAACCTGTACTGGCAAACCTCTTAACTCAAAGAGGTGTTAGAACATTTGATCAAGCCAGGGCTTTCTTTCGCCCCCAACTCGATGA
The DNA here is from genome assembly GCA_021108325.1 of Bacteroidales bacterium. Taxonomy (GTDB): domain Bacteria; phylum Bacteroidota; class Bacteroidia; order Bacteroidales; family UBA12077; genus UBA12077. Next base: position 11,744 of record JAIORB010000068.1, read on the forward strand.
TTTGCATGATCCTTTCTTAATGAAAGACATGAATCTGGCCATTGAGCGCATCGAGAGAGCAATTCAAAATAATGAGAATATCCTGATTTATGGAGATTATGATGTAGATGGAACTACATCGGTTGCATTGGTGTATTCATTTTTAAAAGAAATATACAATAATGTAGGCTATTATGTTCCAGACCGATATAGCGAAGGCTATGGCATTTCTTTACAAGGAATTCAGCATGCTCAGGAAAATGATTACTCATTGATTATAACACTGGATTGCGGAATAAAAGCGAATGAAAAAATTGATTATGCAAAAAAGAATGGTATAGACTTTATTATTTGCGATCATCACTTCCCCGGAGATGAGTTACCAAAAGCAGAAGCCGTTTTAGATCCTAAACGATTAGATTGTAATTATCCGTTTCCTGACCTTTCGGGTTGTGGCGTAGGATTTAAACTTATTCAGGCTTATGCTAAAGTAAATAACATCGAGTTTGAAAAATTGATTCCTTATCTCGATTTAGTTGTTGTTAGTATTGCTTCAGATATTGTTCCTATTTTTGATGAAAACAGGATACTTGCACATTTTGGATTAATACAGTTAAATAAAAATCCCAGGGAAGGTTTAAAATCGATTATTAATTTATCGGGTTTGGCAGGTAAGGAGATATCTGTAGAAGATATTGTTTTTAAAATTGGTCCAAGAATTAATGCAGCGGGCAGAATGGAATCTGCCGATAAATCAGTAGAATTATTACTCGCTATAAATTCCCGGGAAGCAAGAGTAGCAGCTGCATGTGTGAATGATTTTAATGATGCCCGAAAAGATATCGATCGTAGTATTACACAAGATGCTTTAAGAATGCTTGCCCGGGAACAAGAATTTGGGGAACGTAAAGCAACTGTATTGTATGATTCAACGTGGCACAAAGGTGTTGTTGGAATTGTTGCTTCCAGGTTAATAGAAACCTATTATCGCCCTACTATTGTATTAACAGCATCAAATGGATTTGCTACCGGTTCAGCCAGATCGGTTGTCGGATTTGATATTTACCATGCCATAGAATCGTGTAATGATTTGCTTGAGAATTTTGGTGGTCATATGTATGCTGCAGGCCTTACATTGAAAATTGAAAATGTACCGGAATTTAGTAAACGTTTTGAAAAAATTGTAAGTGAAACGATTCGTGAAGAACAACTTATTCCACAAGTTGATATTGATGCAAGACTTAATTTAACTGAGATTACACCTAAATTTTACAGAATATTAAAACAGTTTCAACCTTTCGGACCGGGAAATATGGCACCCGTATTCGTAACAAAAAATGTGACTGACAATGGCGAAGGAAGAATTGTCGGAGCAAGTAAGGAGCATTTGAAACTTTCTATAATAGAGGAAAATGATCCATTCCGGAATCATTCTGCCATTGCTTTTCAGCAAGCTGATTTATACGAATATATTCATTCCGGCGATTTCTTTGATATTTGCTATTCGATTGATGAAAATTGTTTCAGGGGAATTACAAATCTCCAGTTAAATATTAAAGACATAAAAGTAAATAGTACGATAGAAGAAGTTGAAGAATCAAGTCTGAATAATTCATAAGTTTGTTGTCATGAGAAATAATTTATTAATTATTCAGGCTAAAACTTAATTCGTAACTGAGCTTTAATTTCCGATTTGGTATTCCCGTTTATCTGGTTTAATCCGGATGAAATAATATCTAAATCAGAATAATATGTTTGCGAGTATCGTAGCCAGATATCCATGAATTTACCAATTGTGTACTTGAGGTTGAAGTATGCTCTTGTACCTCTTGAATAGTAGGCAGGAATTGAGAAAGCATATAAAATATCACTTTCATAAGCATATATCCTTGCATCGTACGAATCAGTATCAAAAACAGCAAATCGCATGTTTAGCGATAATGGTATTTTTTTAAGATCATAAAAAATATCCTGGTAAATCATATATCCGTAATCTGGATTCTCTGATCCTTCCGAAAATGTTGATGTTTCAATCCTGTTTTTTAATGATAATTGATCGTTAATTCGTGAACTTATATGAAATCTTATTTTAAAAATACTTTGATTTACTAATTCATCAATTCCTGAAATAGCATTTTTATTTACAGGCTTTTCCTCGTTTTTAATTCTTAAATACATACTTAAATTTCTGGTTGGATTATAATCTGTTTGAAAAAACCAGTCATAACCACTCGATGGGGCATCAACTCCAGTTTTTATCCAGTAAAATTTATAATTATCAAAGTATGCAGTTATTTTCCAGTGTTTGACAGGATGAATTTCAACACCAAAATATAAACCAGACTCATTATTATTGCTCGACGATTCGGCAAAAGCATTACCATAATTTGCCTGGTAATTTTTATCGTAATAACGATGCATTGCAGAAAGTGAAATTTGTGGCGCCAGATTTATAAGCATCCCGTTTAAAAATGCCATTCCTCCATTTTCGCTAATAGCTTCTTCTCCAAAAAAATTAAAATCCAATAATCCGAATTGATAATCAATACTTAAGTTTGAATTTTGATTACCTTGAAAGTCAAACTGGTTTTTCGGGCTTATATCTTTTACCAGATCAACATCATATTGATAATTCAATCCGGTTATTCCTATCTTAAAACGTGAATGATTAAATGTAATATTCCCTCCAAAAATTTGTTCGCCAATAGCATCTTTATCAATTATTTCTGAAGGAATAGAATGATAACCTGTATTCTGGAATGATGAAACGCTTGCAATATCATTATCGGTACTATCCTGAATATTGGCATCTATCTTTTTTTTTGAATAAAAAGCTGATACTTCAAAATTCTTAATTGTCACGGTAGTTCCCACTCCACGCATAAAAGCATTCTCGTTTGTTGAAGAATATTTTCTTAATCCCTGAGCTTTTCTTCTAATATTAAGAACATATGGAGTCTTACCTAATGACATATCGGACCATAAAAGAAGTCCTTGTCCAAATTTTGCCTGATAATCTCCTAAAGTAATTGTTTTAACTATTCCAATATTATTAATTTGAAGATGAGCAGAATAATAATCAAAACCATTTTTATTATTCCCTGTAAAAAATTCTTCTCCCGGGTCTTTTTCTGCAGTGAAACCCCAGTAAATCTTATTCTTGTAATTGTATTTATACTTAACGTAGGCTTTATGTGAACTACCTAAATATCTTGAGTTTGGGTTTTCTAATAGAGCAGAATCCGTAATGTAACTGTAACCAACCTGGTCTTCTATAATATCTTGTGCCTTAAGAAAAATTTGATTATTTCCATATTTCAAAGCATTTTTAAATTTAAAACCGGCATCAGCCGGTGTGTCGGAAATAGTAATAAAAGGGAGGATGGTTAAAATATCATTCATAGTAAAACCATAAACCAGCTGAAGCTCATATAACGATAACATTTCTCCATGTTGTTTTATATAATCGAGCAGACTTTTAATTTGAAAATCATTTAAAATTTTTAATCTTTCTAAATCTTCTTGTGATGCTGAATTTATATTTAAAGGATTGTTCAGGAAAAAATTCAGATCTTCATATAAACTGGTGTAATCAATTTCATCATCTGAACTGCTAGCAATATAGTCAATTAAGTTTTCAATGGGATGTTTTGTAATTAGTTCCTGTTGTGCAAAAGATTTGTTGTACAAAGCAAGAAGCAAAATAATGAATGCTATAAATTTAAATTTATTAAAAACCATAGCTTAAAGTAAATGAAGGAGTAAAGCCCAGGGTTTGATGTTTCGAAAATCCTACATGCGCATTAATATTTATATAATGAAAACCTATACCAAATGAGTACTTTGCAGGATTCGTTGATATTCCCGCCTGTAATGAAACAAATTCAACGAGTTTATAATCGATTCCGGCTTTAAAAATAGCATCATGATTTAAATCTTTTTCAGTACCTATCCCAAATAATACTTTATCTGAAAACCAATAACTAAGGCCTAAATTAAAAATGGTTGGAATATATTCATCACCCATTTTACTGCGTGATGGATTATAAACATGAGCACCTATTAGTAAATTATCAATTGGTTGTGATAAAATACCAACTTCAAAATTTGCTGAATTTGCCGAGCCGTAATTACCTGCAATGTGAGTGTGTAAATAATTTAACTGTAAGCCAATAGCAAAATATTTAGAAAAGGTTCTTCCAAAGGCTAAGCCTGCCTGCATTTCATTATATTGAGAATATCCATAGTAAGAATATGAAGCGCCAATAGTTCCTGTTTTAGTGGGAAGCGCAAAAGAAATACCCTGTAAGTTTTGTTCTTTAATAAAACCGGATTGATGAAAGACTCCAACAGCCATATTTTCTAAATATCCTAAACCTGCCTGATTGTGGTATATTGACCAGACATCAATAAGGGTTACAGATGTGTTTGCCATTGCAGCAGCTCTTCCTTCTTCAATTCTTTGTGTGTGAATTGAAAATATTCTGCCAATACTAAAAAAAAAGATTAACACAATAAATATTAATCTTTTGAGAATGGAAGTTAAGTTCATATTAACTCGATTTCTTGTAAAAATAATTTATGAAGATACGATTAATTCGTAAGTATAAAATTAAACCAAAATTAAATTACAAAGTGGTAAAATCTTTGATGAGTTTAAATCAGAATTTTGGGTATAAAAAAAGAGTGTAATTAACACTCCCTTTTTATTTTAATTCGTTTTGTGTTTATATTTAATTTTTGCCAAATCCTCGTTAGCTTTTACAATTTTCGTTTTCAGATTTTCTTTATAATCAATTAAAGTTTGTTTTAATTCATCATTTCCATTAGCCATAATTTGTGCCGCAAGAATCCCTGCATTTTGAGCGCCATTAATCCCTACAGTTGCAACAGGTATGCCGGGAGGCATTTGAACAATTGCTAATAATGAATCCATTCCATCCAATGATGCATTAATTGGAACTCCGATTACGGGTAAACTTGTCATTGCCGCAATAACTCCCGGTAAATGAGCAGCCATTCCTGCACCTGCTATTATCACCTCAATACCTCTTTCTTTTGCAGATTTTGCAAATTTCTCAACTTCTTCCGGAGTTCTGTGTGCTGATAATGCGTTTATCTCGAAAGGGATTTTAAATTCATCCAGTATTTTTGCTGCTTTTTCCATTACCGGCAGGTCTGATGTACTGCCCATGATAATACTTACTTTTGCTTTCATTTTGTAGGTTAAGTTTTTTTAGTAATAAAATAATAATTAAAGCATTAATTCGTATTTTCGCCAAATATTTAAATCGAATTTTATATCTGTAAACAATGCTTTAAGTAAAAGCTAATACAAATGTAATATTATAATTTTAGATAGTCTTAACTGATAATTGTAATCAGATAAAAAATACAAAAATAATGAAGCAAGTTAAACTAAAAGATAAAGAGTTTAGAGTATCAATACCGGCCGCAAAGATACAAGAGGTTGTTGGGGAAATGGCAAAAGAGATTAATAAAAATTATAAGGATAAAAATATTCCGTTATTTATTAGTATTCTTAATGGCTCTTTTATGTTTACAGCCGATTTATTTAAACATATTGATTTTACTTGTGAAGTTACGTTTCTTAAATTAACTTCATATAAAGGAACGTCTACAACAGGCTCTGTAAGGCAATTAATAGGTGTTAATGAATCAATCGAAGGAAGAGATGTAATTGTTTTGGAAGATATTGTTGATACCGGAATTACCATTGAGCAAATACTTGGACAGTTAAAAAGTTTTGAGCCTGCAAGTGTAAAAGTTGCATCCTTATTATTTAAACCGGAAGCTTATCAGAAAGATTTTAAAATCGATTATATAGGAATGGAAATTCCTAATGATTTTATCGTTGGATATGGCTTAGACTACGATGGTCTTGGAAGAAATCTTGCAGATATCTATACTCTAATTAGTTAATATAAATCACCCATAAATTAATGTTAAACATTGTTTTATTTGGGCCTCCGGGTGCAGGAAAAGGTACGCAGTCTCAAAAAATCATTGATAAATACAATTTGATTCATATCTCAACCGGCGAAGTTTTACGTAAGGCAATTGAAGCGCAAACACCACTGGGAATCGAAGCTCAAAAATTTATTGATGATGGTAATTATGTAACCGATGAAATGGCTCTGGAAATAATTAAAGAGGAATTGAGTAATCATAAAAACTCTAATGGATTTATTTTCGACGGGTTTCCAAGAACAACATTTCAGGCAGAACAATTTTCCGGGATTTTATCAAAATATGGTGGTGATGTTAATGTTATGATTTCTTTGGAAGTACAAGAAAACACACTGGTTAAACGTTTAATTAATCGAGCCAAAGAGTCTGGCAGACCAGACGATAGAAAAGAAGGAATTATTCGAAAACGAATTGAAATTTATAATCAAAGAACAGCATCTGTAGAGGATTATTACAAATCCTTTGGAAAATTTGAATCTGTTAATGGAATTGGCGAAATTGATGTTATATTTGATAAAATTTGTGCTACAATAGAAAGATATAAATAAATGGCAGGGTCGAATTTTGTTGATTACGTAAAAATATTTTTCAGATCAGGTAAAGGAGGAGCAGGTTCTCCGCATTTGCATCGTGAAAAATTTATTTCTAAAGGTGGCCCTGATGGAGGTGATGGTGGTCGTGGCGGTAATATTATTTTAAGAGGGAATGCTCAGCTTTGGACTTTGCTACATTTAAAATACAAGAAACATATTTTTGCGACCAGTGGTATGGCTGGGGGGAGTTCGGAGCGAACTGGTGCTGATGGTAAGGATGTTCTTGTTGAAGTACCCCTAGGTACGATTGCAAAGGATGCAGAAACAAACGAAGTACTTTTCGAAATAACAGAAAATAAGGAAGAAAAGGTATTGCTAAACGGTGGTAGAGGAGGATTAGGCAATACTCATTTTAAAACCTCGACGAATCAAACGCCTCGTTATGCTCAACCCGGAGAGGACGGGAAAGAGGGCTGGAATATTTTGGAGTTAAAACTTCTTGCTGATGTAGGACTTGTTGGATTTCCGAATGCCGGAAAATCAACATTACTTTCAGTTGTTTCGGCAGCTAAGCCAAAAATTGCAGATTATCCTTTCACAACATTAGTTCCTAATTTGGGAATCGTTCAATATCGTGATATGCAGTCATTTGTTATGGCCGATATTCCCGGGATAATTGAAGGAGCACACGAAGGGAAAGGATTAGGATTAAGATTTTTACGCCATATTGAACGAAATTCAATGTTACTGTTTATGATTCCTTGCGATAGTGATGATATTCATAATGAGTACAAAACTCTATTATCAGAATTAGAAAAGTATAATCCTGAATTATTAGATAAAAAAAGAGTTCTGACAATCTCAAAATCTGATATGCTTGACGATGAATTAGTACAGGAAATAAAAAAAGATTTGCCAGATATTCCTCATTTGTTTATTTCTTCTGTTGCACAAAAAGGAATTCAGGAATTAAAAGATTTAATCTGGGCGCAACTTCTTTAAATAAATATAATGTTTGAATTGCTTAATAATCTAGATACACAACTTTTCATCTTTTTAAATGGTATAAATTCTCCTTTTTGGGATAAAATCATGTGGTGGATTTCCGGGTCAAAATCATGGATTCCAATGTATCTGATTATTATTATTTATATCATTTATAAGTTTCGATGGAAAGCAATTGTTTCTCTTGTTTTTATTGCAATTGTTGTTACTCTTGCTGATCAAATTTCAGTTCATGGATTTAAGGAAGTATTTCAACGTTTACGACCTTGCCATACTCCTGAATTGCAAGATATAGTTCATCTGGTGAAAAATAAATGTGGAGGGAAATACGGATTTGTGTCATCACATGCTGCAAATACATTTGCCGTAGCTTTTTTCTTATCAAAATTATTTAAATACAAGTACTTTTCGATATTCATTTTTATTTGGGCTACCATAGTTTCTTATAGCCGGATTTATCTGGGTGTTCATTTTCCCGTTGATGTTTTAGGAGGTGCAGCATTGGGAAGCCTTATAGGTTATTTAGTTTATTTATTACACAATTTTACTTTACATAAATTATCAAAGCATTTTAAATAGAATAGTGTTTATTTATTATAATTGATTAGCGTTAATCAATTATATGGAATGTTTGGATAAAAATGATTAGTTGGAATTGAGCACGAGGAAACTACAATTCGTACAACCTTACAAAAAATACCTTTCACAGAATATTTTCATGATATTACAATTAATGAATTAATTTTAGCAATGTTTTAATTATTGTGTTAAGCCCTTTAACTACAGGTGTTTTTATTAATATGTAATAAAGTTATTTTTAGAATAATTTGACTCGGATTAAATTTCTTCGTATATTTAATTGAATAATTCTGTACCCTCTGTTTTATAAGATATTCAAATAATTTAATATAACCTTAAAACCCTATATCATGCAAAAGAAATTAATAATCATCAGCTTAATCTTATTCTCTTTTGTATTTGTTCAGTGTTCAAAAAAGGACAAAAAAGGAGAATTAAAGTCTCAAACTAAAATTGAAAAACTTTTAGCGAATTACGCTGATGTTAAACTGGAAACTGATTTAAGCATTTTAAGCGAAAATCAGAAAAAGGTGCTACCTCTGTTGTTCGAGACAGCACAGTTAATCGATGAGCTTTACTGGGCACAAACATGTGCTAAAAAGGATGAAATAAAAAAAACCATAACTGATGAAAAAGTTATGAAGTATTTTAAAATCAATTATGGCCCCTGGGATAGATTAAATGGGATGGAACCATTTGTTGAGGGCGTAAGTGAAAGGTTCGATGGAGCAAACTTTTATCCGACAAATATGTCATATCAAGAGTTTGATGAGTTTTCTGATTTAGACAAGTATAATTTGTATACTCTTATCCGAAGAAATGAACTTGGTAGTTTACAAACAGTATCATATCATCAGGCTTATCAAGAAAAATTGGTTAAGATAGCGGATTTAATGAAAAAAGCAGCAACATTATCCGAAGACGAAGGATTTAAAAAATACCTTGAATTGCGTGCAGAAGCATTACTTACCGATAATTATTACGAAAGTGACATTGCCTGGATGAAAATGAAAGAAAATTTAATTGATTTTATAGTTGGGCCAATTGAAGATTTAGAAGACAGGTTGTACTATACAAAGGCATCGTACCAATCAATGATTTTGGTAAAAGATAAACAATCAAGTAAAGACATGGATAAGTATTCACTATTACTTCCATATTTACAACAAAACCTTCCGGTTGATGCTAAATATAAAACAGAAATACCCGGAGAATTATCGGATATTATGGTTTACGATGTAATTAATTGTTCAGGATATTGGAATACAGGAAGCAAGAAAATAGCTATTACATTACCTCTTGATGGGCAAGTACAACTGAAAGTTGGAAGCAGAAAACTGCAGTTTAAAAATGTTATGCAGGCAAAATTTGAAAAAATTTTAATGCCAATAAGTGAGCTGTTAATTGCAGAAGATCAATTAAAACATGTGAAATTCAAAGCATTTTTTGAAAACACCATGTTTTATGAAGTTGGAAGTGCTTTAGGGATAAAAAGTACTGTTAATGGTAAAGGTGCTGTTAGCGATGCTTTAAAAGAACAGAACAATGTTATAGGAGAATGTAAAAATGATATTTTAAGTTTATTTTTTGTAACTAAGCTCTATGAAATGGGCGAAATGAGTAGTGGTGATTTAATGGACAATTACGTTACCTATATGGCCGATGTATTCAGGTCGGTGCGTTTTGGAATATCAAATGATCAGGGGGTTGCTAATATGATACGATTCTATTATTTTGAAGAACTTGGAGCATTTACCCGTGATAAAAAAAGCGGGAGATATAGAATTGATTTTGATAAAACGAAAGAAGCAATGCTTAAATTTTCAGAAGAAATATTAGTAATACAAGGTGATGGAAATTATGATGCAGCTAAAAAATTAGTCGATGAAAAAGGATTTATTCGTGACGAACTTTTGAATGATTTATATAAGATTCAACGTAAAAGAATTCCTAAAGATGTGGTATTTATTCAAGGGATTGATGAAGCAGGGTTAATAAATTAGGGTAAATTGAAAAGGGAGTGTAAGCTCCCTTTTTTTATTTAATTATTTTCGTTTTCAGTTTCAGTTTTCTTTGGAGGTTCAAAACCATAAGCAATTCCTTCAACTACATATGTTGGAGGTTCTCCAAAGCCTCCAACAGATTCTTCTCTTGTAACTAAAACAATCATTCCTCCTAAAAGCGCAGCTTTTTTCTGTAACCTGATCATAGCGCTTTTTTTAGCTGATTTTGCACTGCGGCTTCCGGCAGATGATTTGGTATTAACTTTTCCCAGTTCATATAAACCTTCAACATCGTTTTTTCGATCAGTAACAATTACAGTTTTCCAGTCACCTTCTTCAACCATTATCATTACAGGCTTATTAAAGACTTCTTTTCTTCCATTACTGAAAATTATTTTTTGAATTTGTTTTCTTTCTACAGTAATTGATTCTTCCGAACCTGGTTCTGAATACCGCACTGTTGCTGAAGATATAGTTTTTACTTCTACAATTAATTTTTTTCTTCCAAGCATATAAATTGTATCAAGATCTGCATATTCCTCTTGTGCAAGCAACGGGAAACTCATAAAAAAGGCTAATACTGCAATTATTAAAGTTCTAATTTTCATAATTTGGAAGTTTTTAAATTCAAATATGATATTTTAATTTGCTGTGAAATTAATAAGTAAAATGGTAATATTCAAAAAATATACCAAAATGAAAATAATTTATAGTGAAAACAAATAATTAAGGTTGCTTCTAAAAATTCAATCACATCAAGATTCCCATTGTCTTTGAGAAACTATGGAAACCCGTAGGGAACAAATATAATAAACAATCTGTCTGCCGACCTGTCTGCCAAACAGGCAGGCGAGGCAGGTCTGACTGCGTTATATTTTTTGTGAAATAGCTATGGCTATTACAAAAAAATATGTCTTACATCTTATTCATTATATTTGTTTCTTGAAAGAATTCAATTTTTAGAGGCAACCTTCAATTAAAACGATAATTTTGTAAAGAGTATTATTTAAAATATATATAAGATGTCAAGAATAATTTTTTCTGTCTATATATGGCTATTAATAATAACTGTAACACTGGTTTTTTCTCCACTCTTTGTTTTAACCTGGTTTTTTACTGTTCTTTTTGATAAAAAATTATTGGTTCTTAATTATCTGGCAAATATCTGGGGAAGTTTATTTACCTTGTTGGTTCCCGGATGGAAAATAAAAATTATTGGTAAGGAAAAGCTAAATAGTAAAACCAAAATAATTGTTGCTAACCATCAATCTCAGGAAGATATACTTTTAATTTATCGCCTTGGAGTTCCTTTTCGTTGGATTTCTAAAGCTGAAGTTTTCAGAATACCAATATATGGTTGGTGTATGAATCTTAAAGGGGATATTAAACTTCAAAGATCAAGTAAGTCAAGCATAAAGAGAATGTTTATTGATTCAGAAAAAGTTCTTAGAAAAGGCTGCATTATAACAATTTTCCCGGAAGGAACCAGATCTAAAACAGGCTATTTAGAGAATTTTAAAGAAGGAGCTTTTAAACTGGCACAAAAAACAAAAACTTCACTGATTCCAGTGGTTATTTATGGAACAGAAAACAAATTTATTTCTTCAAATTTTTTCTTTACGGGGAAGCATAAGGTAATAATAAAAATCCTTGACGAAATTCCATATTCGGATTTTAAAGATATAGATACCAGGGAATTTGCAAATCAGATAAGAAATTTAATAGAATCAGAATTGAATCAACTAAAATTGTCTGAGAATGAAAATTGATGAACTGCAGAGTACATATCAAGAACGAGTTAAATTATTTAAACTAAAATTATCTGGAGTTAGAAAAAATCTTATTCTTTTAAGTTTTTTGAGATTTTTTACTTTTATTTCAGCTATTATATTAATGATATTTTTAATTAAGCAGTTCAGTTTTATTTTACTGGGATTGGTCTTTTTATTTTTCGCTTTTTTCATTTTTGGTGTGGTTTACTATTTAAAAAAGACGGAAGTTTTAAATCACATTAAAAATCTTATAAAAATTAATAAAGATGAGATCAATGTTTTAAGCAACGATTTTTCAAGTTTTAATGATGGTGTAAATTATATTTCTCGCGATCATGCATATTCCTTTGATTTAGATTTGTTTGGTGAAGGATCTATATTCCAATATCTGAATAGAACCGTAAGCCTTGTAGGCAGAGAACTACTTGCAAAAAGAATATTAAATATTAATACAAATGATATACTCTTTAAAAATCAGCAAGAAGCCATAAAAGAGTTGACACCTAAAATTGATTGGCGACATAATTTTATGGCAACCGGATATTCCTGCCCGGTTACTGATGATGACAACAAAAAAATTGAGTATTGGATTGACGATCCGGTTTACTTCATTAAAAGAATTCTATTTAAAATATTAGTGGTTTTGCTTCCTGTAATAACATTATCATTTTTAGTTTTATTGATAACAGGTATTGTACATTATTCATGGTTTGTATTATTTGCCTTATTGCAACTATTGATTGCAAGTATATTGTTGAAAAGAACAAATAAAGAACAAAGGATTGTTTCCGAAGAACTTCGAATTTTAAAGAATTATTCAAAACTTATTAAACTTATTGAGGATGAGATTTTCAATTCAGAAATCCTGAAAAAGCTTCAAAATGATTTACAAACAAAAACAGTTCATGCCGAAACAGCATTTAAAAAGTTGATCCGAATTATTGACGCATTTGATACCCGGCTAAATATATTTTTAGGACTTATTTTAAATGTTACCCTAATGTGGGATTTATATTCTTTAATGCGACTAGAAAGATGGAAAGTAAAATATGGACAAAATATAAAACGGTGGGTACAAGTTATTGCAGAGTTTGATGTTTATTGTAGTATGGCAAATTACAGTTACAATAATCCGGATTTTGTTTACCCACAGGTGTCCGGTTTAACAGTCCTGGATTCTGAAGAATTAGGCCATCCTCTAATTCCACGAACAAAGCGGGTGAATAACAATTTTAAAATTGATAAACAAGGCGAAATTGATATTGTTACTGGTGCTAATCTGGCTGGTAAAAGCACTTTTTTAAGAACTATTGGTGTTAATTTAATTCTTGCAATGAATGGAATGCCGGTATGTGCAAAAAAATTTGATTTTAGATTGATGGATTTATTTTCGGGAATGCGAACAGCAGATTCTCTAAAAGAAAATGAATCGTACTTTTATGCTGAACTAAAAAGATTAAAGTATATTATCGAGGAATTAAAGCAAGGTAAAACTACTTTTGTTTTATTAGACGAGATTTTAAAAGGGACTAATTCTGCCGATAAAGCGAAAGGATCGTGGAAATTTGTTGAACATTTAATAAAGTTAAAAGCCACAGGAATAGTTGCAACGCATGATTTGACTTTATGTAAGCTCGAAAAAGATTATCCGGATAATATTAAGAATAAGTGTTTCGAAGTTGAAATTGATGCAGATAAAATTAAATTTGATTATAAACTTTGCCCCGGAGTAACTCAAAATATGAATGCCTCGCTATTAATGCGACAAATGGGAATCTTTTCAAATTAACATTTTTTCAACAATCTGTATGCACCATTATTCGTTGATTTTTATTTAATTTACATAATTTAATAATTTATCAACAGCTTTAAGCCATGCCTGTTGATAAACAATTTCAGTAGGGACTTTTCTTTTAATTATATTTACGAAAAATTTGGTGAGATGACGGCAATATATACAGAAGATAGTATACGTACACTTGATTGGAAAGAACACATAAGGAAGCGTCCGGGTATGTATATCGGGAAATTAGGTGATGGTTCTTCGCAAGATGACGGGATTTACGTATTATTAAAAGAAGTTATGGATAATTCCATCGATGAGTATATGATGGGATTTGGAAAGACAATTGATATTGAAATAACCGACAGTTATGTAAAAGTAAGGGATTTCGGTCGTGGAATACCTTTAGGGAAATTAATGGATGTTGCTTCAAAAATGAATACAGGAGCAAAATATGATTCCAAAGCGTTTAAAAAATCAGTTGGTCTGAATGGTGTTGGTATTAAAGCGGTTAATGCTTTATCGGCCAGTTTTAAAATAGAAGCTTTTCGCGATGGAGAAAGAAAATGTGTTGAATTTGCTAATGGCGAAGTGATTAGCGATGAAGATATCCAGAAAACATCTGAAAAAAATGGTACTTTAACAACCTTTGTGCCCGACAGAGAGATATTCGGGGATTACCACTACATTGAAGAATATGTTGTTGTTCTTATTCAGAATTATGTTTTTTTAAACTCCGGCTTAACTGTTAAACTAAATGGTAAAAAGTATTATTCTGATAACGGACTTCGTGATCTTTTAGATCAGAATATGAGTTCTGAAGGATTATACCCGATTATTCATTTAAAAGGTGAAGATATTGAGATCGCTATTACACATGGTAATCAGTATGGCGAAGAGTATTATAGTTTTGTAAACGGCCAGCATACAGTACAGGGAGGATCACATTATACATCTTTCCGCGAAGCATATGTTAAAACAATTCGCGAGTTTTATAAAAAGGATTTTGATGCTTCAGATATTAGAACATCTATTGTTGCAGCTATAAGCATTAAGGTTGAAGAACCTATTTTTGAGTCGCAAACAAAAACAAAGCTTGGTTCAAAAAATATAGCTCCAAATGGTCCTTCCATCAGAAACTTTATAGGAGACTTTTTAAAGAAAGAGCTTGATAATTACCTTCACCGAAACGATGAAGTTTCCGAAGCACTTCACAGGAAAATTATCGAATCAGAAAAAGAGAGAAAAGCAATTTCCGGAATTAAAAAATTAGCTAAGCAAAGAGCAAAAAAAGCAAGTCTTCACAATAAAAAATTACGTGATTGTCGGATGCATTATAACACAAACGATGAACGTAAAAACGAAACAATGATTTTTATTACCGAGGGAGATTCAGCAAGTGGTTCTATTACAAAATCGCGCGATGTAAATACCCAGGCTGTTTTCAGTTTAAAAGGTAAGCCATTAAATACGTATGGTTTAACTAAGAAAATTGTTTATGAAAATGAGGAGTTTAATTTGTTGCAGGCGGCTCTCGATATTGAGGAGGGAATTGAAAACTTAAGATATAAGAATGTAGTTATAGCAACCGATGCCGATGTAGATGGTATGCACATTAGATTACTGTTGATTACATTTTTTCTGCAGTTTTTCCCTGATCTGGTTAAAAATGGACATCTATATATTTTACAAACACCATTATTCAGGGTTCGGAATAAAAAGGATACCATTTACTGTTATAGTGAAGGAGAAAAGAATAAAGCTATAAACAAACTAAAAAATAATACTGAAATAACAAGGTTTAAAGGTCTTGGTGAAATATCGCCTGATGAGTTTAAGTATTTCATAGGTAAAGATATTCGTCTGGATCCTGTACGGCTTAGGAGGGATGATGCAGTAAAAGATTTACTGGAATTTTACATGGGCAAAAATACACCCGAAAGACAGGATTTTATTGTTGAAAATCTTAAAGTGGAAGTTTCAGATTAAAAAAACAGATTGATCAATTAAAAGAGATTGTTGTAAGGATGAGTAACGAGAAAAACGAAAAAACAGATCAACAGAACAAAGAAGAATTAGAACTGAATTCAGAAATATCTGACAAAGAAAAGCAGAGCGAAGAAATGCATAAAATAGTGCATTTGTCAGGAATGTATAAAGATTGGTTTCTTGATTATGCTTCGTATGTTATACTTGAAAGAGCTGTTCCTCATTTACATGATGGACTAAAACCTGTTCAGCGTAGGATTTTACATGCAATGAAAAGGCTGGATGACGGCAGGTATAATAAAGTTGCTAATATTATTGGTTATACAATGCAATATCATCCACATGGCGATGCGTCAATTGGAGATGCTCTTGTTCAGATTGGCCAGAAAGATTTATTAATTGATGCTCAAGGTAACTGGGGAAATGTTTTAACCGGCGATGGAGCTGCTGCTTCCAGATATATCGAAGCCCGATTATCAAAGTTTGCTCTGGATGTTGTTTTTAATCCTAAAACTACCGAATGGAAAAAGTCATACGATGGGCGAAACAACGAGCCGGTTACACTGCCTGTTAAGTTTCCTTTGCTTTTAACACAAGGTGTTGAGGGAATCGCAGTTGGTCTTGCTTCAAAAATTTTACCTCATAATTTTAATGAATTAATTGATGCTGCAATAGCATATTTAAAAGGTAAAAATTTTGAAATTTATCCTGATTTTCTAACAGGAGGGATAGCAGATTTTAGTAAATACAATGAAGGTATACGTGGTGGTTCAATAAAAATCCGGGCAAAAATTGAAAAAGAAGATAAGAAAACGCTAAAAATCACAGAACTTCCTTTTAGTAAAACAACGCAAAGTCTTATAGATTCTATTTTAAAAGCAAATGAAAAAGGAAAAATAAAGATCAGGAAAATTGATGATAACACAGCCGAAAATGTAGAAATATTAATTCATTTACCGGCAGGAACATCACCCGATCAAACAATAGATGCACTATATGCCTTTACTGATTGCGAAGTTTCAATATCGCCAAATTCATGTGTTATTGAAAACTCAAAACCTATATTTATAGGAGTTTCTGAAATGCTCAAGAATTCAGCTGATAATACAGTTGAACTATTAAAGAAAGAACTCCAAATTAAAAAACATGAGCTGCAGGAGGCATGGCATCTTACATCACTGGAAAAAATCTTTATTGAAAACAGAATATATCACGATATAGAAGAATGCGAAACATGGGAGTCTGTAATTAAAACTATTGATAAGGGACTTGAACCATTTAAGAAAATATTACTACGCGAGGTAACCGAAGAGGATATTGTAAAGCTTACCGAAATTAAAATTAAGCGTATTACAAAATTCGATATTAAAAAAGCTGATGAATATATTCATGGACTTGAAGAAGAAATAAAAGAAGTTCAGAATCATCTGGATCATATTATTGAATATGCAATTAACTATTATAAGCAAATACGCAAAAAACATGGTGATGGCCGTGATCGAAAAACAGAAATCAGAAATCTTGATTCAATAGCCGCAACGCAGGTTGTTGTTGCCAATAGAAAGCTTTATGTAAATCGTGAAGAAGGTTTTATTGGAACAGGTCTTAAAAAGGACGAATATGTGAGCGAGTGTTCAGATATTGATGAGGTGATTGTATTTCTTCGTGATGGGAAATATATAATTACCAAAGCTGACGATAAGGTATTTGTTGGTAAAGATATAATTCATGTTGCTGTTTTTAAACGAAATGATGACCGCACAATTTATAATATAATCTATCGTGATGGCCTAAACGGAGCTATCATGATCAAACGTTGTGCTATTAAAGGAATAACGCGTGATAAAGATTACAATATTTCGAAAGGTACTAAGGGATCGAAGATTCTTTACATGACAGTTAATCCAAATGGTGAAGCAGAAATTGTTAAGATATATTTACGTCCACGACCAAGATTGAAAAAACCGATTTTTGAATTTGAATTTAGCGAATTGGCAATAAAAGGCCGACAATCAATGGGTAATATCCTGACAAAATATGCAATTCATAAAATTGTATTGAAGGATGAAGGAGTTTCTACACTGGGAGACAGAAAGATTTGGTTCGAAGAAGAAGTATTGCGTTTAAATGCCGATGGAAGAGGAAATTATTTAGGGGAATTCCATGCAGATGATAAAATACTGGTTGTTACTAAATCAGGAAATTACAGATTATCAACTTATGATTTAATGAATCATTTTGAAGATGATGTTATGATTGTAGAAAAATACAGACAGGAAAAAATATTTTCTGCAGTGTACTACGATGCTGATCTTGAATACTATTACATAAAAAGGTTTATCATTGATCCTGTTGATAAGCCAACAAGTTTTATAGGCGATAACGAAGAATCACGATTAATTAAATTAACAGAAGTTGAATATCCAAGACTGGAAGTTTCATTTGGAGGCAGACATAAAAATCGTGAAAATGACATTATTGAAGTTGCTGAATTTATTGGTGTTAAAAGTTATAAGGCAAGAGGGAAACGACTATCTAATTACGAGGTAAAGGTGGTTAAAGAACTTGAACCTTTAATTGTTAAGGAAGAAGAGCCAGAAATACCGGAATCTGTAGAGGATATGAAGGATGAGGACACATCTCAGATGAGTTTGTTTGAAAATGGTAAAAAATAATGAATTTTTATTCCAATTAGATTTTTTGTATATTTAGTAATCAAAATTAAAGCTTATGAGAGTTTTTCTAATTGGTTTTATGGCAAGTGGCAAATCTTCAGTTGGTAAAAAACTGGCTAAAAAGATTGGATTACCTTTCATTGATCTTGATGATTATATTGAAGAAAAATACAACTCGACTATTCGTTCACTTATTTATAATATGGGAATGGATAAATTTAGAGAAATAGAAAAACAATCTTTAGAGACCATAATTAATAAAAACGAAAATATTCTGCTTTCAACTGGTGGTGGTACTTCATGTTATTTCGATAATATGAAATTGATGAATGAGACTGGAGTTACCATTTACCTGGAAGTTGATATTCATACACTGGTTAATCGGTTAATGCATGCAAAAAAAGACAGGCCTTTAATATGGGGGAAATCAAGAGAAGATCTAACTGTTTATGCAAAAGATCTGTTAGGCAGAAGACAGGTTTATTATCAAAAAGCCATGCATACGATAAGTGGTAAAGATCTTAAAATAGAATCTATAGTAAATTTGCTTGAAATTTAAACTTAATAGTTTTAGATTTTTATTCCGATTGATAGAACATCATCAACTTGTGGTTGTTGCCCTTTCCAGTTGATGAGAGTTTCATAAAGAATTCTTTTTTGTTCAGTCATTTCTTTTTCATGAATATCAAGAAGTAATTCTCGTAAATTTCCGATTCTGAATTTCTTTTTTCGTGGACCTCCAAACTGGTCAACAAAACCATCAGTAAACATGTAAAATAAATCTCCTTTTTGAATCTCCATTGTGTGATTGGTGAATGGAGCAATAGGTTTTTCCGATATCCCCACTGGCATTCTGTCTGCTTTTATTACATTGAGCATATGATCACGGATATAATATAAGGGATTATATGCACCAGCGTATTCAAGAATCATCTTGTTGTAATCAATAACAACCAGGGCTAAATCTATTCCATCTTTAGATTCATTAATCCGGTTGGCATGTACCATGGTTTTTATTATTTTTCGTCTTAATAAAGATAAAATTTCCGAAGGCTTAGCAATTTGTTCATCGTAAACAATTTCGTTTAAGAAATTTATTCCTATAATACTCAAGAATGCGCCAGGAACTCCATGTCCTGTGCAATCAGCAGCAACAATAATTGATTTGTTGTTAATTTCCGCCACCCAATAAAAGTCGCCACTTACTATATCTTTTGGTTTAAACAAACAAAATCCTTTTTTTAGAATCTTTTGCAATGTAATTTTATCGGGGAACAATGCTATTTGGATATGTTTTGCATATTCGATACTGTCAGTAATATCCCTTTTTTGATTTAAGATTTTATTTGTTTGTAGTTCGGAAAGATCAATTTGACGTTTTATTTCATCACGTTGAGCTTCAATTTCGTCACGTTGAGCTTCGATTTCTTCTTTTTGCTGCATCACTTCAGCGTTTCGTAATCTCAGAATCTGATTATTATTTTTACGAAATTTATTTGTCCGAATTAAAATAATTAATAAAATACTAAAAATAGCCAGTCCGGATAAACCGAAAATGTTTAATATACTCTTTTGTTTTTTCTGTTTGTTAAGCTGTTCAATTTCTTGTTGTTTCTTATCTGTTTGATATTTTATTTCTAATTCGGCAATATATGCATTAGATTCTTCATTTATCCTGTTGTTTTTTAAATCGTAGAATTTCTCAAGATAAAGAAGAGTTTTTTTTGTATTTCCAATTTTTTTATAAACCTGATAAAGAACATCATAGTTTATCTCCAGAGTATGATTATAGTTCAGAGAGTTACAAATGATAATGCTTTTCTCACAATACTCAATAGCAGTATCATAATTTCGTAACTTAAGATTTATTCCTCCTAAATTAAGATAAGAGGTTGATATACCTTCCTGATCATTTAAGCCAAGCTCTATTTTCAGTGATTTTTTATAAAAATCTCTTGCTTGTGCAAATAAGTTAAGGTATTCGTGTAGAACTCCCAGATTATTATAAGTACTGCTTAATCCATTAATGTCGTTAAGTTTAAGGTTAATTGTCAAAGCTTTTTCATAGTATTGTATTGCTTCAGGATAGTTTTCAATAGCCCTGTAAACAGTACCTAAATTATTATATGCTCTTCCAATGCCTCTTTCATCTTCTTTTTCTATTTGGGTGATAAGAAATTTTTGGAAGTAATTAAGAGAAGTAGTGTAATTCTCTTGATAAAAGTATGATTCACCTAAAATCTGGTAACAATACTCGATAATATTTATACTATCGTATTCTTCGGCAAGGATTAAAAATTTATTGGCTAAACGGATAGCTTTACCAGGGGCATTATATATGTAGTAATCGGTTAAGGCATAATAATATGGAATTTTTTTTATTCCTTCAGATTTTTCCAAAATAACTTCGAGGGAATCTATATTGTAGTCTTGAGCAAATGTTTTATCAATCCCAACTGAAGAGAGAATTAATACTAAGAAAATAAAAAAAGCTGGTACTCTGGTTTTCATATCAGCATTAAAAAGAAAAAGGTTTATTCCTATATCTTTCTAAGTTACGAAAAAAAACAAAAAAGGATTCAATTAATTTATTCTTTTAAAGATAATTATAAAAGGAGCATCATTTGATACTCCTTTAAATGGTTTATGCAAAAATCTGAAGATCATGCAGTTTTTTATAAACTCCTTGTTTTGCAAGTAATTGTTTATGCTTGCCTCTTTCAACAATTTCCCCTTCATGAAGTACACAAATTTCATTGGCATCGCGAACGGTTGAAAGTCTGTGAGCAATAACGATGGAAGTTCTGTTTTCCATTAGTTTAAACAAAGCATCCTGAACCAGTTTTTCTGATTCAGTATCTAATGACGAGGTTGCCTCATCCAGAATAAGAACAGGTGGATTTTTTAACACCGCACGTGCAATACTAATTCTTTGCCTTTGTCCTCCTGAAAGTTTGCTTCCCCGGTCACCTATATTTGTTTGGTAACCATTTTCGGTTTGTAAAATAAATTCATGTGCGTTGGCAACTTTCGCTGCAGCAATAATTTCTTCCTCAGTTGCATTTTCCATTCCGAAAGCTATATTATTGTATATTGTATCATTAAATAAAATTGATTCCTGACTTACTATTCCCATTAAGTTTCGAAGATCTTTTATTTTTAAATCCTGAATATTATGTCCGTCAATTAGAATTTCACCTTCAACTATATCATAAAATCGTGGTAATAAATCTACGAGAGTTGATTTTCCTGAACCTGACTGGCCTACTAATGCAACTATATTTCCTTTCTTAATCTTAAGGTTAATATTTTTCAACACATAGTCCTCAATATACTTAAAGTTTAGATTTTTGTATTCAATCTCATTTTTAAAATCTTCAATAGCTTCAGCATTTGGTTTTTCATTAATGGTTATTTCAGCATCAAGGATAATATTTATTCGGTCTAATGAAGCTAACCCACGCTGAAGATTATAATAGGCCGTTGACAAATCTTTTGAAGGAGGAATAATTTGCGAAAAAATTACCAGATAAGCTATAAAAGTTTGTGGTAACATACTTACATCCTGGCTTAAAACCATGCTGCCTCCATACCACATAATAATAATAATAACTATTGTTGCTAATAATTCACTTGATGGTCCGGCAAGATCTTTTCTTCGCCAAATTTTATTCATTAAGCTGGTGTAAGAATTATTCTCATCGATAAAACGCTGATTTATTTTTTTCTCCGTATTAAAGGCTTTAATAATTCGTAGGCCAAAAAGAGTTTCTTCAATGTAGGACATTATTAATCCAAGTTTATTTTGTCCTTTAACAGATTTACGACGTAATGATTTACCAATTCGTCCAATAATAGCTCCAGATATAGGTAATAATACCAGAACGAATAATGTTAGAAACGGGCTCATGATAAATAAAACAGCCAAATAAATAATCATTGTTATTGGAGCTTTTATGGCATTGTTTAAAGAACGAACAACAGAAGATTCAACTTCTTGGACATCACTTGTCATTCGAGCCATTAAATCTCCTTTACGTTCTTCGGTAAAATAGGATAGTTGTAATTCAAGAATCCTTGTATTTAATTTATTTCTGATATCACGTACAACTCCATTTCTTAAAGGAGCCATTACGTAGTTACTTGAATATTGTAAAAGTGTTTTGAAAAAAGCGAAAATAACAACCAATATACTCACAGTTAAGAGGGCCGTGTTAACTCCCTGGTTAGCTATGATCTGACTAAGTAAATAGTAGAAATTATGTGTAATTGCTTCAGTATTGAAAGCAAACTCAACAGGACTTTCAACCATAGGCTGATTATCAAATAAAATTCCTAAAAAAGGAATAACCATTGTAAATGAAAACAACGAGAATATTGTTGCCAAAAATGATAAGCCTACACTTGAAACTCCCTTGCCCCAGTAGGGAATCATATATCTTAAAATTTTACCAAATCCTTTCATTTCTCGATTTTATTTAATGTATAAAATAATGAACTGACAAATGTAGAAAAAATTATATTAGCAAGTCGGAAATTAATTAGCATTGAGATTTACGGAAAGGAATTTTATATTTTTTTAACATTTTTAAAACTGAAAATAAATAAAGGGCTGTATTTCTGCTGATTTAGCCTGGTATAATATAAAAATTACAATAACTGCAAGCAGAACTTTAATTATTATGTGAGATTTTATAAACCATCCCCGATAGTTTTCTTTAAACGATGAAGGCAACCAATGAATTGTAAATCCCAAAATTATTATAAAAAATATTTTATAATATGATGAAACCATTACAGGTATAAGCTCCAGTTGAAAATTGCCGGTAATTTGTTTTATCATTCCAAGAGCATTTTCCATATTTTCTGCTCGGAAAAATATCCATGCAAAAGTCACAAGGTGAAAAGTTGTAAATACTGATACAAAACGGAAGAATATATTTTTGCTGGATCGGGATGTGTAATATTTGCTCAAAGACAAATTCATTTTCACCCAGAGTTTTTGAATAACAAGTCCAATTCCATGTATTCCTCCCCAAATAATAAATCTCATGCTTGCACCATGCCAAAGTCCTCCAAGTAACATTGTAATCATAATATTTACGTACATTTTTACTTTCCCTTTTTTGTTTCCTCCAAGTGGAATGTATAAATAATCACGTAACCATGATGATAATGAAATATGCCATCTTCTCCAGAAATCGGTAATATTAATGGCCTTATAAGGAGAGTTAAAATTAACAGGCAATCTGAATCCAAGTAATAAAGCAACACCAATTGCAATATCTGTGTATCCTGAAAAATCGCAGTATATCTGAATGGAATATCCATAAACAGCCATGAGATTTTCAAAGCCGGTAAACGACAATGGAGACTCGAATATTCGATCAACAAAATTGATGGAGATATAATCAGAGATCAACATTTTCTTAACTAAGCCATTAAGAATTAAAAATACGGCATGCCCAAATTCTCGTTTTGATAATTTAAACTTTTGATACAATTGAGGAATAAATTCTGCTGCCCGAACAATTGGCCCTGCAACTAATTGAGGGAAGAATGAAACATAAAATCCAAAATCGATGATATTTTTTACCGGTTTTAACTTGCCGCGATATACATCAACAGTATAGCTTATGGTTTGAAAAGTATAAAAGGAAATTCCAACAGGCAAAATAATTCTGGAGACATTAAACGATGAACCTGTCAGGCTATTGGTCCACGAAGCTAAGTGATTTATAACTTCAAAATCTGAATGAAAGGTGGTATTTATAATATCGGTAAAAAAGTAAGTGTATTTGAAATAAGCTAATAAACTAAGATTGATTATTATACTTGTTGCAACAAAAAGTTTTTTCTTTAAGCTTGTTTTTGCACTGTAAATTAGCTGTCCAAGAGTGAAGTCTGCTATTGTCGAAAATATAAGTAAAGTAAAAAAATATCCGCCCGACTTATAATAAAAGAATAAACTTATAAAAAACAGGTAGGCGTTTCGTAAAGGATTTTTTTTGTATATAACAGAGTAGATGACTAGTAAAAGGGCATAGAATCCCCAGAAGTAAAGCCTTGTAAATAACAATGGTTTTGCTTCGGAGTATAATAATATGTCTTTTAAAATGTCCATTTTACGTTCTCTATGTCATTCCTGACGGAGCTTTTGCGGAGATCAGGAATCTATCTATCAGCTTTAGATTCCGGGTCTCCGCCCGGAATGACATTTATTTTTTGTTCTCAATTAAATCAATTAATGCTTTTGCAAATAATTCTCCCTGTATTTCATAGCCGATTCTTTTAAAGTGTAATTTATCCTCACTGCATAATCCTTTTTTGTACCATTTGAGAATTGAATTTTCGCCACCCATAATTGAATAAAAATCCCAAAAACTAAGTTGAAAATCATTACAAATTTTCAGAATATTATCTCTGACAAGAAGAATGTTGTTGTTCCTGAACTCTCTGTTTTTAAGATGATCATTTGGTGTTACAAGTATAATTGCAGCATTGGGACTGATGTCTTTTATCTGTAAAATCAAATCTTTTAATACATACTCATGCTCCAAGTTTGGTAAATTATCATCATAAGCCTCGTTTGTTCCCAATGAAATTATGATTAAATCAGGATTGATTATTGCTAAATGACGAGAAAAATAATCACACTTTAAATATGACTGTGCTGTTGCACTATTAACACCAATGGTATGGTAATTTATTTTTGATTTATCATTTTCGAAGATGATTCCATATAACTCAAAAAAACTGCTGCTGTCGTTTATATTAATACTAACTAAAATAGAATCCGTCAGCTTATCTAACTGAACATCTGAATAACCGTTTTTTGAGATGACTTTTTTGTCATTCACTTTTATGCTGATAGTACTATCTGTATTATGCAATATCTTTACTGAATTAAAAAAATATTTTTTTGGATAATCGTATTTTTTATTTTTCATTTTAATACTGAAAAATGCAAGCGAATCATTCGTTCTAACAGTAATTCCCGACAACCCCAAGCTACAAGTTTTTTCAGCATCAATATTTTTACACCATTCCCAATCTCCTGAATAATCAACTTTATAAAAAAAAGGATTGTTAGTTTGTGCTATTGTATAAGGGAAAATAAACCCGGGAGAAACAACGGTATCTTTTTCGGCATAAAACTGAAATAGTTTTTGTTTGATTTTTTCGGTTAAAAATCCCGCTTGCAAATGCGAATCGCCAATGTGAATTATATGAATAGGTTTACTTTTATCTGAATTTAAATTCTTGAATTTATGAATCAAGGTATTAAAACTATCATTACCATTTGCTGAAATTAAATTGTCCTTACATTGAATAAATGGCAGGGTATCACATAAGCTTTGTCCCTTGGTAGAAACGGCAATGCTTAGAATTAGTGTTACAATTATACTAGTTCTCCAGATTTTCATTTTTTGTTTTTTGATCCAGTTTTAAGTATTCATTATAATCGTGCATTAAAGCTTCGAAAAACATTTTGGAAATAACAACCGATCCTTTCCATGTGAAATGAGTAAAATCTGTTCTGGCCAATGCCGGAGAAGTATTTACCCACGCAGGCATAGAATTTTTTCCTCCCATTGCTTCGTACATATCCCAGAAAGCGCAATCAGCTTTAAATGCAGCATTCCTTTGTGCTTCACGAATTTTTTCAATGTTAGGATATGATTCAAATCGTCCTTTGTTATTTCGTGACATATCTGAAACGCCAATAACAATAATGTTTATATCTGGTCTGAGTCCTTTCAGAGTTTTTAGTTGTTTATAGAATTGCTTTTCGTAATAAGAATAATCATTCCTTATGTAAGGAACCAAGTTTACTCCAAACTGAAGTATAATAAGTTTGGTATTTAATTTTTGATACA
The DNA here is from genome assembly GCA_021108325.1 of Bacteroidales bacterium. Lineage (GTDB taxonomy): Bacteria > Bacteroidota > Bacteroidia > Bacteroidales > UBA12077 > UBA12077. Next base: position 37,933 of record JAIORB010000068.1, read on the forward strand.
TTGATCGCAAAAAAGCGAGGTCAGTTTTTGTAAAATCAGTTCCACTGCTACCACGCAATGGAATATTATCTACAGCAATACCAGAATGATCGTCCAGTGCAATACCATAAATATCAGGGCTGTCATCACCTTTAAAGCTAATTGTAATTTCATCCAGTGTACCATCAATATTCCACGTTAAAGTATTTAATTGACGAGAAACAGGAATTAATTCGGCATCGAGGGTTTTATCTTTGTACTTTAATTCGGCAATAAAAGGACGTTCGTTATAACCATAAAATACTCTACACTGTTTGAATTTTCTTGTTCTTAAATATGTAATATTTGATTTTTTTAAATTTATTTCACCGGCACATAAAGTGTTTTCATAGTTATTAACAGGGGCAAATCGCCCAAAGCTCATTAAAGCGCCAAGTCTTTTATGATAAATGCTTCCATTTTTAATATTTTGTATGGTATATCTATCCCAACTACCACTGAGTTTATGCTTCATTGAAATACTTGTGCCTTTTATTGGTACCGGAGAAAATAAACCAATACCCGAACCTCCGAATTGTTTTTGCAACTCATTTCGAATATAAGATGTTATTCGATCACCTTCGATTTGAGAATCGCCATAGTGTAATATTCGAATTAATTCACCCGAAGTTTTTAGTTTATGTAATTGATTAAAGAATGGATATAGAACACTTTTGTTGCCATCCGGGTATTCAAGGAATTGTCGTATGGTTCCGGGTTGTTGAAGAGGCTCTTTGACAAATGTTGAATCAATATCATGAACTGAATCCTGAATAATTTCTGCTTTTAACGAGTCGGGTACTATATGTAAACTGTCAGCACCTATTTTAATTGAGTCAGAGATTATCTCAGTAATGTTTTCTTCAATATCGGATTGGTGATATTTAAGTATTTCCGAAATATCAGCATATTTTGATTCGTCTGGAGTAAGAATATTTTTAATATCAGGAAATCGCACAAGGATGTTGTTCCCCAAAAAGATACCGTCTTTAGGAAAAACAAACGAAAGCAAAGAAAGTACAAGAAAAATACTAATCAGAAAAAGTAAAATTTTGTAAGGTTTCATTTAGCTTGTACTTGAGTGCTTTTCAATTTGATTTCTAAATATATCAATATTTCTTTTAATTGAAAGATTTTATGCCTGAAGATTTTCAAAACAAAACTCTTCCAAAGTTTTAAACTTTGGAAGAGTTAATATAATGTACTTATATTTTAAAAGTACAAAGTAATTTCGTACAAACTAACCTACTGTTCAAGCCATTCTCTGAACGATTTTGTTTTTGAACCTGAAACCAGAATTTCTTCACTGCTTTCTGGTTTAAGTTTTAGTTTAACTCTATAACTCGAAATAATTGAAATATCACTGATAGATTCGATATGAATCAGGAATTTTCTGTTTATCCTGAAAAAGAATCGGTTATTAACTTGTTTCTCAAGGGCATCAAGTGTGTCACCCATAGGGTATTTCCTGTCATTAAAGGTAACAAGATAAACGGCTTTATCCTTAGCAAAAAAATATGCAATATCTTTAGTTTTGATCGTTTTGAGTTTGTTTCCAAAGGATATTAAAAAACGCTTTTTTAAAGTTGGTTGCTCATCAGATTTGATATCTTGTATTAATGCATGATACTTGCCTGTCCTTATACTTTCTTCCAATGTTTGTAATTTATTGATTGCTTGTGCTAATTCATTCTTTTTCAAAGGTTTTAGCAAATAATCGATACTATTTACTTTGAAAGCTTTTAAAGCAAATTCATCATATGCTGTTGTAAAAATAATAGGTGTATTGATATCAACCTGATCAAAAATATCAAATGAATATCCATCAGAGAGATTGATATCCATAAAAATCAAATCAACCTGACTATGTTTAAAAAAATTAATGCTTTCTTTTATCGATGATAAAACACTTATGATTTTGAATTCAGGTGCTATCTCATTTAATAAAACCTTCAGGCGTTCTGCGGCATATTTTTCATCTTCAATAATCAGGATATTCCTTATTTTATTCATTCAGCAAGGGTATTTTAACAATATATTCTTTATCTATTTTTCCAAAGGAAAGCTGCTCATCGGTGAAATAGCCATACCTCTCAGTAATATTTTTTAAACCAAAACCATTAGATTTTTGTTTACTCCGCTTAGGCTGATAATTATTTGTGATAACTAGCCACTTACCTTCTGTTTTTATATTAATTTGAAGTTTGTTTGAATTATCTATAATGTTATGCTTTAGGGCATTCTCCACAATCAGCTGTAAACTTAACGAAGGAATTAATTTATTCATAACGTCTTGATGAATATCAATTTTATGGTTCAAGCTTTTGCCAAACCTTATTTTTTGCAAATTTAAATATGTTTTTAAAAATTCAATTTCTTCCTTTACACACACAAGTATATCATCGTTACTTTTCAGGATATAACGATAAACATCCGACAATCCACTTGAATATTCTTCTGCTAATACCGGATTTATTCTGATAAGGGAACTAAGTGTATTTAAACTATTGAATAAAAAATGAGGTTTGATATTTGCTTTTAATGCTTCAAAACGGGCATTGGCTGTTTCTTTCTCTAATTTTTGAATATTTAACTGTGCCGTTTTCCATCCTTTAACAAATCCGGTAAAAATTATACCAGTAGTAATAATAATTACAATTATGAACGTCGACTTTAATAATATGAAAAAATTAGTTTCTTCATGAACATTAAAAATTAGCTTTAAACAAAGTACTGTAATAGCCATTATACTGAGTGAATAAGCGATAATGAAAATATATTCCAGTATTAATCGTTTAAGAATAGAGTTGCTCCATGGAAAACGTTTTTCCAGAATGGTATCAATTTTAAAATTTCCAATAAAAATAAAATAAGTTGCCAAACCGTTTGTTGAAAGAGCTGATACTATATAATAGATTAACTCATTCTTTAATATCAATCCTTTGATATAATAAACTATGATTCCTGCAATACTCATTAGCACTAAAAATGCTATAGCGTAAAAAATAATCTTCCTTTTTGTTCGTTTATCTGAATCCATAATAAAAATGAGAGGGATTTGGCCCTCTCAAAGATAGTATTAAAATACAATTCTATATGTCAGCATAGGTGACAAACCAGCCTGATAAATTGTGACTAACTCCCCGCTTTGAACATTATAACGCATCATAAAAGGGTTTTGGTAATTTGTCACATTTTTAATATCCAAAGCATATTCTTGGGAATACTTCTTTGAATTTGATTTAAAAGATATTTGAATATCCAGTCGCAAAAAATTATCCATACGTTCGGAAAATGCCCTGTCGTCATCGTAAACTGTTGTTCCTTGTAATTGCGATTCTTCAATATCTATCGGAGTATATAATTTTCCTCCTGCAGTTACAAATTTCGAATTTATTCCAAAAAATTTATCTTCCTTTTTTCCAAACTGCCATTCTTTCCCAATTAATGCATTGCATATATAGTTGCTGTTAAAAGCTGTATTTCTTTCAACTCCATCACTACCTTTATATTTTGAATCAAATAATGATGCGGTAAATAAATAATATAAACCCTTGTGAAGGAATCTTTCCATTGTTAATTCTAATCCAATATTTTCGCCATCGCCACCATTCATTACATATTCAGACATTGTACTGGTAAAAGAGCCATCGTTTAAGCTGGAATAAGCACTTGGAGATTGATCAATAACAGCATCAAATATTTTTTGATAATAGGTTTCTACTTTTAATCGAGTTGATGTGGTTATATTCCAGTCATATCCTAATACGAAGTGATGGCTTTTAGTAAAGCCTAAATCTGTATTCGGAGTAATAATATCGCCATTCGATAATTCTACCTGTCTGAAAAAAACATATGTATTTGGTGTTGTGCTATGTAATCCATATCCGAAGCTTATTGCATGCTTACGGTATATGTTCCATTTCAAACCGGCCCTTGGTTCAATAGCATATTCTTTGTTCAGGGTCATGTAAGGAATATTAACACCTGCATTAAATACCAAATTGTCTATTGGTTTAAACTGCCAGTGAACAAATGCTTGTACTAAATATGTAGTTCCTTCATAGTTGCTTGTTATTTCATATCTATCCCATGAGCCTTGGTAAATGCTATCTGATAAACTCATGTTGGTTTGGCTTGCTCTAATTCCTGTTTTAAAATTGTTTTTAACATTGATTTTTTTATGATATGAAAAGGATGCATTAAATTTTTGATCAATAAAACTTTGTCCATACCAATTAAATGGAGTGCCATCAATAGTACTAAGTGAATCAGTTGCATTAATGTTTTCCTGGAATGTTGCAGCAATATTGAACCGGGTGTAAGAAGTTTCATTGATCAGATATTTATGGTTCAAACCAACAACACCTACTTTGTTTTTATTTATCGCATTATTCTCAAAATCGGCCCAATCGTAATAACTGTCATCATCTTCTCCATCTTCGCTTGATAAGAACTCTATATTGCTTATGCCACCTAAACCGAAGATGCTAAACGTACCCAATTTTTTAGTTGGCAGGTTCAATTTGAAAGTCAAATCCTGATATTCAGGAACACCGGTTCCTGTACCCAGGTCGATAATTTTACTCATAAGCGATAATACCGAATATCTGTAATTAATAATATATGATGAATGATTTTTTTTGGATATAGGGCCCTCAGCACCAACTTCAAAGCCACCCATTCCTATCATGGCCAAAAATTCATGCTGGTCATAATTTCCGTTTCGCATTTGGAGGTCAAATACTCCAGAAAGAGCATTGCCATATTCTGATGGAAATGCTCCTGTAAGGAAATCAGAATTTGCCAATACATTATTATTTAACATGCTTATAGGACCACCTGTGGCTCCATACTGACCGTAGTGATTTGGATTTGGGATATCGACACCTTCGAGCCTCCATAATAAACCATTAGGCGAATTTCCCCTGATAATTATGTCGTTAGATGAATCATCAATTCCCTGAACTCCTGCATAATTTGCAGCCATCCTTGCCACATCGCCAAAAGTACCGGCATACTTTTCACTTTCTTCAATCGAAAATGTTCTGGCACTTACAGTAGTCATTTTGTTTATGGGCTTCGTTTTATCTCTTTGAAAAACAAATACTACTTCATCTACGCTCATTACTCTTTCTTCAAGTTCTATATTTAAAATGAGTTCTTTTCCCGAATGTAATAACACATTGCTTAATGTTTGCGAATGATAGCCCACATAGCTTACTTGTAAGGTAACCCGCCCTACCTTTACATTAGGGATGGAAAAGTAACCTTCGGCATCGGTTGTTGTACCTAGTTGAGGTTTGGTGTCAGGGATTAAAATATTTGCACCGGGTAAAGGCGTCTGGGTTATTTTATCTATCACCCTTCCTTTGATAACTTGTACATATGACTGTGACATTATCTGACTATTCAGGATGATAATAAATGCAAGTAATAAATTAATTTTTTTCATCTTTTTAATTAATTTGGTTTGATGATGCTTCTACAAATTCAAAGCCAAATTAAATGATTTCAAAATGATTGAAGATGAATCATGTAAGTTATAGGATGAAATGGAATAAATTAAAGATGAACAAAAAAATGAATTTTTAGTATTTTAATTGAAAGATTTTATGCTTGAAGATTTTAAAACAAAACTTTTCCAAAGAGTTTGAAACTTTATTTTATTTAAATTCTTATTTTAGGATTCGAATTAAACCAGATTACTATGAAAAAAGCACTGATTTTAAATGGTAGTCCACGTAAAAAAGGGAATACCAGTATTCTAGTGGAACACTTGGTTAAATTTTTACCAACAGATCAGGATATTAAAATTTCGTATTTATATGATTTTAACATAAAACCTTGTTTGGATTGTCGTGCTTGTAAAAAAGGAGAATTGGTGTGTATATTAAAAGACGGAATGGAAGAGTTGTATTCCAGTATTGACGATTCAGATGTAATGATTATAGGAACTCCAATATATTGGTTTGGACCAACTGCTCAAACTAAATTACTTTTAGACCGCTTCAGACCATATTATGTAAATAAAAAGCTTAATGGCAAGATAGCTGCACTCATTCTTCCTGCAGGATCAGGTGCTTCGGATTGTGATTTAACAATTGAAATGTTTAAACGATCTTTTGAGGCTCTGGGTGTTGAGTTTTTAGGAGCTGTTACTTCAGAATCTTATGATATTGGTGATGCTTACAAGGATAATGATGCGTTACAAAATATTGAAAAATTAGCAGAAACACTATCCTGAAAAAAAATAACTTTTCGCTTAAAATAACAAACATCCGAAGTTTTAATAAATTCGGATGTTTTATTTTGGATACAAAAAAATAAAAATTTACCCTTTTGGCTTTATTTTTATTTGCTGTCCGGCTTTCAAAGATTTGCCATTTGTAATATTATTAAGTTTCATAATATCATTTTCTGTAACTCCAGAATATTTTTTAGCAATTTCCCAAAGCGTATCACCATAACGAACTTTATAATAAACGTAGTTTTTATCTGTGGCTTGTGTAACTATTTCTTCAGAACGCGTACTTGTTTTTCCTATTCTTCGTTGTTTTTCTTCGAAGGATAATTTATTAATATCAGCATATTTCCCTGCACTTCCTTTTGGAACGTAAATATTAAGCTTTTGGCCAACACGAATCATATTCCCACGAATATTATTCCAGTAACGAATATCTGAGGTTCTAACATGATACCATTCTGAGATAAAGCCAAGATTGTCACCTGATTTTACGGTATAAATAAGTTTATCACGATTGGTTGGTGCTTGTGGAACATAATAAGATCGTTGAGGATTTTTTATAGTGTTATCAGCATTGAAGAAAATAGAATCTTTATAGGCAAAAATGGAATTTTGCTGATCAATAAATTTTCCTACATAATCCATTGGGATAGTTAAAGGGTAATGACCTCCTTTAGCAGGAATAATATCTTGTTTATACTGGGGATTTAAATCGCGCAAAGCTTTTAAGGGAATATCTAAAACTTCAGAAACCTGTTTTAAATGTAGGTTATCCGAAATCATTATAGTATCTGTTGCAATGGGTATTTTCGGGAATCGAGGTGTAATGCCATGTTCTTTGTAGTAATTAAATGTATAAGTAGCTGCAATATAGGCAGGAACATATCCTCGCGTTTCTCTGGGTAGGCGATAATATATTTGCCAGAAATCGCGCTTGCCTCCAGAACGTCTTATGGCTTTATTTACATTTCCGGGTCCACAATTATATGCTGCAATCACTAAAGTCCAGTCGTTAAACATTGAATATAAATCTTTCATAAATAAAGCTGCTGCATGAGCTGATTTTATCGGATCACGACGTTCGTCAACAAAGGAATTTACAGTTAAATCATACATGCGTGCTGTACCATACATGAATTGCCACATGCCTGTTGCCCCTACTCTTGAAACTGCACGGGGATTTAATGCAGATTCTATAATGGCGAGATATTTTAACTCTGTTGGTATGCCATAACTTTCAAAAATTTCTTCAATTTTAGGAAAATAGTAGTCTGCCATTCCTATCATAGTTCCTACACTTTCCCTTCTTTGTTTTGTGTAAACATGAATGTAATTACGAACTATTTTATTGTATGATAAATCAATTATTGAAGGGATATTTTGAAGTCTTTCAATATAAACCGAATCGTGAAATTCCGGAATTGCAAATACGGAATCATTTTCGAAGGAGTTATAATCTGTTTTTATGGCATTCTTCACATACCATAAATTAATTAAACTATCAAGATTTGTTTCAAAATCAGAGTCTATCGCATGGTTAAATGATAAGGAGTCCTTATCATTAATTAATGAATTGGCCTGACTTAATATAAATTGAGAAAATAATATTAAAGTTAAAAATAATTTTTTGTACATATTGATTTATTTTATGAGTCAAAGGTAGTTAAAAGCCCGAAATAACTACAATTATGTTAGAAAAGGAAATGATATTTGTTATAAATTGTTAAATAAAATCGATCGAATAAAATAATAAATAAATGTTTAAAAGTTAAACTGTAATGAAAGGCCATAAGTATTTTGGTAATCGATTGATTTTTTTAGTGTAGGTTGGACATTAAGGGAAAGATCATCGGTTATTTCATAATCGAACAAATGTGCATCAACCGTAGCATCAACCACATTAAGCAGGTAAACTGCAGCTAATGATATTACATTAAGATTGCGATCGCGCTTGTAACCGTCTTTTGCTCTTATTAATACAGATTTATCCGTAATTCCTTCAAATTCTGTTATTTTGCCGGCATGCATATCAGCATAAGCATTTTTATATTTATTATACTGATCGTTATTAAAATTGAAAGCATAAATTAAAATACCTGTTGCTCCATAAATTACAGGAAGTTTCCAGTATTTTTTATTATAAACCTGACCTAGTCCAGGAACAAGAGCAGAATACATGGTGGCTTTATGAGGAGAATGAATTTCAGAAATATCTTCTTGCTGTTGATTATAATTATCGGAAGAGGATACAGTTTGTCCTTTCCCGATAGAAACAGTACTAATAAGTAGTATTGTGAGTAAAAGGATTTTTAGATTTTTTCCCAGCAAAATCATTTATTTTTTAATTTGTTACCGGGGCAAAATTATTTCATTTTATCAATAATCCCCATTATTCTTTCTAAATCTTCATCAGATTTGAAAGGAATAACGATTTTTCCGCTTCCCTTATTGTTTCGTTTAAAATCAATAGTTGCATTGAAGTGTTCTGCCAAATGCTTTTTTAGTTGTTCGTATTCTTCCGGTAATCGAACTTTTTCTTTTGTTCCATTTACTTTTGGCGTATTAACATCACGAATTATATCTTCTGTTTTACGAACCGATAATCCTTCATCAATAACTTTGTAATAGATATTAAGCTGGGTCTTTTCATTATCAATATTCACTAATGCCCTGGCATGTCCCATCGTAATTTGTTTGTCGCGAATACCAAGCTGTATTTCGGCAGGTAATTTTAATAATCGAAGGTAATTTGAAATAGTTGAACGCTTTTTACCGGCTCGTTCACTCATACTTTCCTGGGTAAGTTTGCACTCTTCGATTAAACGCTGAAAGCTAATTGCAATTTCAATAGCATCTAAGTCTTCACGCTGAATATTTTCAACCAATGCCATCTCAAGCATTCCCTGGTCATCGGCAAAACGTATAAATGCCGGAATCTTTTTTAATCCTGCCATTTGAGCAGCACGTAACCTTCTTTCTCCTGAAATCAACTGAAATTTATGGTCATCAAGATTTCTAATAGTTATTGGTTGAATAATTCCTAGTTCTTTAATAGATCTTGCTAATTCTTCAAGTGATTCTTCATTAAAAACTGAACGTGGCTGAAAAGGGTTTGCTTCAATTCTGTCAATATCAATTTCGTTAACGGCATCTGCTGTTATGATATGTTTATAACCCGTGTCATCAATTAATGCCCCTAATCCTCGTCCTAATGCATTTCGTTTTGCCATTTCTCGTAAATTATAAGTCGTTATTTATTCTACTACTTTTTCTGCGTTTGCAATTTTAGTTTCATCATTTTTCTGCAAGAGTTCCCGTGCAAGATTTAAATAATTAACCGATCCTTTTGAAGCTGCATCATATAATACAACCGGCTTACCATAACTTGGAGCTTCGCTTAATTTAATATTTCTTTGAATGATAGTTTCGAAAACCATATCCTGGAAATGTTTTTTAACTTCATCAACAACCTGATTCGATAATCTTAGTCGTGGATCGTACATTGTTAAAAGGAAACCTTCAATTTCAAGTTCTTTATTTAAACGAGACTGAATAATTTTAATTGTATTTAATAATTTCCCCAATCCTTCAAGAGCAAAATATTCGCACTGCACTGGAATAATTATTGAATCAGCTGCGGTTAAAGAATTAACAGTTATTAATCCAAGTGATGGAGCGCAGTCAATTAAAACATAATCATAATTATCTTTTACTTTTTCGATTACGTGTTTTAATATATATTCCCTGTTAGGTTGATTTAGCATTTCAATTTCAGCACCTACCAAATCAATGTGAGAAGGAATTAAATCTAAACCTTCAATAGCACTATTTAAGATTATGTTTTTAGGATCCTGACCATCAACAAGACATTCGTAAATACTCGTCTTAATAGCTCTTATATCAAAGCCCGTTCCTGATGTAGCATTTGCCTGTGGATCAGCATCAACAATTAAAACTTTCTTTTCAAGAATAGCTAAACTTGCTGCTAAATTAATTGCGGAGGTAGTTTTTCCTACACCACCTTTTTGATTTGCTAATGCAATTACTTTTGCCATAGAGATATATTTTTAGGAATAAACCTGTTGTTATAGTATTCGTTACAAAAATAGGAATTCAAAAGTACAATTTTATCGCGTTTTTCTATTTCACTAAGATAAGAATTGTAAACATTTTTTTTAGAGTTATGAACAAATTGTTAACAAATTGTTTTGTGATTTTAATCAAATAATTGACCCTTAAAGTGAAATGATTTTAAAATCAAATATCATTTTCCAAATACCATTTTCAATAAAATGAATATCTGTATAAATTTTGGTGTTTATAAATTGATTATGAATATTTTTCAATTGTTTCTTGAAATAATTGCTCTTTATTAATGGGCACAACACCTACTTTTTCACAAACTAATCCTCCTGCCAAATTTGATATTCCGGCAATTAATTCAGGTTCTAAGCCGGCAGCCAGACATAAACTTGCTGTTCCTATTAAGGTGTCGCCAGCACCTGAAACATCAGCTATATCACGAATTTCTGCAGGTATAGTCTGGTACGAACTATTGTAGCTTATAAAAACTCCAAGTTCGGAAAGTGTGATTAAAAGATATTTAGCAGATAGTTCTGAGTGTAATTTTTGTGATGCGGTAAATATTCCATCAAAATCACCTTTCTTAATATCAATCTTTGATCCATCAACTAATTCATTAAAATTAGGTTTGAAAAGCGTTACGTTTTTATATTCCATGAAATTACGCTTCTTGGGATCTACAAGAGTTGGAATATTATTTTTGTTAGCAAATTCAACTACACTTTTAATTACTACAGGTGTTATACATCCTTTATCGTAATCCTCAAAAATGATTGCATTAATATGTTTGTCAGAAAGTATAGTTAGAATTTTATTTATGAATTTTTCTTCTGTTTCTGTATCAAGCTCTTTATCAACCTCTTCATCAACTCTTAACATATGTTGATTGTCTGCAATTATTCTGGTCTTTACAGTAGTTTTACGATTCTCATCTTCTAATATTCCCTCGTTTGTTAATTTTCTCTTTTTTAAAAGGCTTTGAAACGTTTTTGATTTTGAATCAGTTCCAATTACTGCACAAAGAATCGGGTTTGCTCCCAGAGCCTGAACGTTTAATGCAACATTAGCAGCACCTCCCAAACGATTTTCTTGTTTAGCACTCATAATGATTGGTACAGGAGCTTCAGGCGAAATGCGATTTACCTTTCCCCACATGTACGAATCGATCATTACATCACCAATGATTAAAATATTGAATTGATTAAAAGAATCGAATATGGATTTGATATCTGGATTTTTCACGATTGTCTTTTTTTGAAAATTATGTACAAAGATAAGAAAACGACTGTAAGTCGTTTAAATTTCAATTAACAAATTACAAAAAACAAATAAATTCCAATCACAAAATTCAAATGTTCAAGAATTGGTTTTTGCATAATTGGGATTTGATTATTAATTGATATTTGTCCCGAAAGTTTTCGGGATGTTATTTGGAGTTTTCATTACCCAATCCTGGATTTCCTGTATCTAAAACAAAACGCCATTCACCCTTTGCATTCTTTTCCCAAATGGAACAATAGGTTCCTTGTTGTATTTGACCTTTTTGTTCTCCCTGCCCGTCCGGCAGGCGGGCTTTTGTAATTTCCAGTAAATATATTCCAAAAGTATATCCTAAATCACCTGATTCAGAAACTCGCGCAAAACTTGGTTTCCATGTTAATCGGTAATTAGAATCAGATAATTCTGAATACAATTGCTTCATAGCTTGTTTACCAACAATTGGATACGAACTGGGTTTTAATAAAACAACATCAGGTGACGCAAATTCCAAAAATGCCTGATGATTACCAACTTCAATAGATCGGTTAGAAAAATCAATGTCAGTTTGCAATAGCATTTCTTTTTCTTCTTCCATGTTGATTTTTGGATTACAACTTATGATTATTATGAATATTATTGGAAATAGTTTTTTCATTTTCTTTTCATTTTAAAATGCAGATAAATATATGGAATATTTTTGAGAAGGATTACTTAATTACATTATTGTCAATAGCTGCTTTAATCGCAGCTTTAGCAAAGTTGCAGGTTCGTGTTGCACCCGATATAGCATTAACTTCAAGTTGCCCGGTATTTCTAATTTGATTTTCTATGTCACTTTTATATGCATTTCCCGGGAAGCGGGTCATTCTTATAAAATTAATATTCTTAATGAAACCATTCTCAATTTCAAACTCAACTTTCGACATGGTTATTATTTTAAAGGCTTTAAATTTTCCTTTATAGATTCCATCAGGAAGTCTTGATGTTACTGGTTCAAAGCGTTCAATATACTGATTTGCATCATCGTTTGCTTTTTTTACAAAACTGGTAATAGCAAGCGGTGTAATTAAAAATGATGCTAAAAAAACGAGTATATATGAAATCAGATTTTTGAATTTCATGCTTAAATAATGTTTAATAGTTTATTGGGAAGCCTGACTGCCTTGCCTCGCCGGCAGGCAGGCGTCAGGCAAGTTAGTTTATTTGTTAAATTGATTTATAAATACTTCATTATGTTATTGTCAACTGTTTTCGAATCTTATTTCCTGAATCTCACATCTTGTATCCTCTATCTTATATCTAGTATCTCAAGTCTCAGTACTCAGTACTAAATTAAACCGGATCTACATTTACAGAAACATGTATAGTTTTAAAATTAGCCTGAGTAATCAGGTTTGTAATTTGCTCATCCAGTAATTGTTTTGCTTTTTGAAATGATCGTTCGCGTTCGACTTTCAAAATAATATTTTGAATATAATAATTTTGAATCCTGGCAATAATAGGTGGTTCAGGACCTAGGATTCGTTTTCCAAAAACTTTTCGTAAGCTAATACCTAATTGACGTGAAGCTTTATTGACAATTTCTGGTTTTTTATGGCGTATACTAATATTTATTAATCTGTAAAAAGGTGGATAATTAAAGTTTTTACGTTCATAAAGTTGAGATTTATACATTTCTTCGAACTTATTGTCCAAAACGAATTGTAAAATCGGATGAGAAGGATTACTGGTTTGGATAATTACTTTTCCTTGTTTGTTCTTTCGTCCGGCACGTCCGCTTACCTGGGCCATTAATTGGTAACTTCGTTCAAAAGCTCTAAAATCAGGATAGTTTAACATGTTGTCGGCATTCAGTATTCCTACCAGGCTAACATTGTCGAAATCCAAACCTTTCGAAACCATTTGAGTACCAATTAAAATATTGATTTTGCCATCTTCAAAACCCGAAATAATATTATGATAAGCATTTTTCGATCTTGTTGAATCTAAATCCATTCGGGCAACTTTAGCTTCGGGAAAGAAAATTTTAATATCGTCTTCGATTTTTTCTGTTCCAAAACCTCGAGTTTGTATAGCAGTATTTCCGCAGGCTTTGCAAGTTTTTGGCATGCGAATAGAATATCCACAATAATGACAAATCAATTCGTTCTGATAGCGATGATATGTAAGGCTTACATCGCAATTGTTGCAATGTGGAATCCATCCACACATATCGCACTCAAGGTAAGGAGCAAACCCACGGCGATTTTGGAAAAGGATTATTTGCTCATTCATAGCAAGTGATTCTTTTATACTATCTAAAAGAGCAGGACTGAAATGCGATTTCATTTCCTTTCTTTTCTTAGCCCTTAGAGTATCTACTAATTGTATTTCCGGAAGACGGATATTTTGATATCGGGTAGTTAATTGTACCAATCCATATTTGTCGGCTTTGGCATTAAAATAACTTTCGATAGATGGTGTTGCTGTGCCAAGTAATACTTTTGCATTGTGCATTTTAGCTAAAACAACAGAACAATCACGGGCATTGTAGCGTGGTGCAGGATCGTGCTGTTTGTAAGTATTTTCATGTTCCTCATCTACTATAATTAACCCTAGTTTTGAAAAAGGTAAAAAAAGCGATGATCGCACGCCAAGTATAATATCATATTTTAAAGTATCGCTTGGCTCCAAAATGTTTTTATAAACTTCAACTCTTTCGGAATCGCTAAATTTTGAATGGTAAATTCCAACACGATTTCCAAAAACTAATTTTAAGCGGTTTATAATTTGAGCTGTTAAAGCTATTTCAGGTAATAAATATAAAACCTGTTTACCTTTTTCTATTTGTTCTTTTATAAGATGAATATAGATTTCGGTTTTCCCGCTTGATGTAACACCATGTAATAAAACAACATTTTTTTCTGTGAACTGTTCCTGGATTGAATCATGTGCTGTTTGTTGTGCTTCCGATAGTTCTTTAATTTCAGTTTGCTCAGTTAATGATTCATTTAAGCGACTTACTGTTTTATCATATTCAGCAAGTATATTTTTATCGATAAGTGATTTAACAATTGCCGAACTTGATTTAGAATCATCGACCAATTGTTGTTTTTTGACTTCAACGGTTTTTTTATTGATAAAACTTCCTGAAAGTTTCAGGTAGCTCATTAAAACATGAAGTTGTTTGTGAGCACGATTCAGCGAATCGAAAATTTTATTTAATTGCGATTTTCTTGTAATAGAATCGTTCAGTTTTATATAAGTTTCAGTTTTGGGCTTGTAATTTTCTCTTAGTTTTTCTTCAAGGATTACAGCTTTTTTATCTAATAAAGATTTTATAACAGGTAAAGAATCTTTTTTATTTAAAGCATTCGAAATTTCGTTAATGCTTGCAATGTTTTTATTAGCTAAAAAATCAAGAACAAGAGTCTCTGTGGGGGTAAACTTTTTTTGCTCAATTAATGCAGGATTATAAATTACTTTTGTTTCACTTTCCAGTTTTAATCCTGATGGTAAAGCTGCTTTAAAAACTTCACCTACAGAACACATGTAATAATCGGCAATCCACTGCCACAGTTTGAATTGTTGTTCGTTTACTATTGGTTTATCATCTAATACAGAAATGATATCTTTGGTTTGATATTCTTTTGGGGCTTTTTGGTGAATAGAAAAAACAACGGCAGTGTATATTTTTCGTGACCCAAACTGAACAATCACTCTTTTACCAACTTCAACATTTTCTGATAAGGATTCAGGAATACTATACGTAAATAATTGCTTTAGCGGTAAGGGGAGTATTACATCTGTAAAGGATTGCTTATTGCTCATTTAGGTTCAGGATTTACCAAAAAACAAATCTAATTTAAATTGAAAGGATTTCAATGTTTTTGGCAATTTTTCCCATTAGCCAACGTGGTGATGATGTAGCTCCACAAATCCCGATTGAATTAGCATTTTTAAACCAATCCGCATTGAGCTCATCGACATCTGAAACAAAATAGGTGTTTGGGTTTTCTTCTTTACATACCTGGTAAAGCATTTTGCCATTAGAGCTTTTTTGCCCGCTAACGAAGATAATTACATCATGTTTTTTTACAAATTCGTGTAGTTGTGGCTGACGATGCGAAACTTGTCTGCAAATAGTATCATTGGCAATGAATTCAACATCTTCTTTGCCCTGAGCTGCAATCATACGTTTTTTAATTTCATCCTGAATTTCGTAGAAACCATCAATATTTTTTGTTGTCTGAGAAAACAGGTTGATAGGTTTAGCAAAATCTATTTTGTCCAAATCTTCGATTTCACCAATAACTATTGCTTCGTTGTTGGTTTGTCCAACCAGCCCATTTACTTCAGCATGACCTTCTTTTCCGTAAATTACAACTTGCCCGCCCTTTTTTAATATGGCGTCAAATCCTAACTTAATATTATTTTGAAGTTTTAGTACAACCGGACATGATGCATCGATTAATTGTATGTTATTTTTGATTGCTGTTTCGTAAGTTTCAGGTGGTTCGCCATGAGCTCGTAAAAGAACTTTGCAGTTTTTAAGTGTTTTAAATTGTTTATGGTCGATGGTAACAAGGCCTTTTTTATTTAATCGTTCCACTTCGGCACTATTATGTACAATATCACCTAAACAATATAAAGTTTCGTTTCGGTCAAGTTCCATTTCTGCAAGTTGAATGGCATTTACAACACCAAAACAAAAACCTGAATTACTATCAATCTCAATTTTCATTACTTAAAGCAAAAGATTAATTAATACGTTCCTTAACTAAACCAATAATCCAGTCTAATTGTTCTTGTTTGTTAATATTACTGTTGTTTAACTCAATAGCATCCTGTGCTTTTTTTAGAGGACTTGTATCACGTGTCTCGTCAATATAATCGCGCTTTTCAATATTCTTCAGAATTTCTTCGTAGCTTACATCAACATTTTTTTCTTTTAATTCCAAATATCTTCTTTCAGCTCTTATTTGTGCTTTGGCATTCATGAAGATTTTCAATTCAGCATTGGGAAAAACTACAGTTCCAATATCGCGGCCATCCATTACAATACCTTTTTCTTTTCCCATTTCTTGCTGAAAGCTCACCATTTTTTCGCGAACAAATCTAATTTTACTTATAAAGCTAACATTGTTGGAAACATTCATTTCGCGAATCTCATCTTCTACGTTTTCATTGTTCAGGTAAGTTTCCTGTCTGTTTCTTTCTGTACTATTTCTGAAATCAATCTTAATCTGCTTAATCAGATCTTGAAGTTTTTTTTCATCTACCTGATGGTTGCTATCATTAATCAAGTTATTTCTTAGAGCGAATAAGGTTACTGCCCGGTACATTGCTCCGCTGTCGATATATTTATAATTTAATATTTTGGCAATTTCTTTTGCCAGTGTACTTTTTCCTGATGATGAGTAACCGTCAATGGCTATAATTATTTTTTTATCTGATTTAATCATTCTGAATTTGATTTGAGCATCAAAGGTAAATCCAAAAATGTCATTTGACAAATTCTTTTATCAACCTTAAAAGGAAATTTTATAGATTTTTCCTGAAACTATCTAAGTTTGTGCTTATTGAAAAATGATCAGAAGCTCCTGCTAAATGATAAGTAGCACGACCATAACTCAAGTGGAATTTTGAAATTTTAACTCCAAATCCCCAGGAGAATCCTATGGTTGAAGTTTTTGACTCGATTAACATTTCCTGTCTTCGACGATAATTATATCCTGCTCTCAGATATAAATTATTTATCGGGCTAAATTCAACTCCAAGCAAGATATGACGCATAAACTGATCAGCAATTTTATCTATAGTTGATTCAGAAGTTTCCTGGCCTGATAATGGATCTAAATTAGATTCATCTTCAGGTTTATCATAAGTTAAATCCCACTTTTCTAAATGATCGAAAGTGACTGAAAATCTTAAAGGTGCATGTTTTAGTTTTTGCGATATTCCCATCTGAATATTAAATGGCAAGGCTTCTTTTTCATCGGTATATCCTTTTAGTTGGGTGCCAAGATTTTTTACAACAAGCGCAGCAGAAAAAAGACTTTGTGGCTTATTATAAATTACACCAAAGTCAGCCGCTATTCCCAATGATGTATACTTTTCAAGAGTTGAAATTATTGGCTTAACATTAACACCTACTCTAAAACTACTGTCAATAGATCGGGAGTAAATCAAATTTATAGCATATTCAGCAGCTTTAAATTCCCCGGTTACGATTCCTTTTTCATCGGCAGCAATAAATTTCCCGTAATTGATGTATTGAATACCGCCGGAGAAAATACCATTATCTTTTATATTTGTTGCATAAGCTGCATAACCATAATTAATATCAGTAAAATAATTTACATAATTAAGAACCATGTCCTGGTTCATTTTCGGATTAAGTAAAGCAGGGTTATGAAAGCTTAAATTAAAATCATTGTCATTAATAGCAATAACATCACCACCAAATGAAGCAACTCTTGCCGAATTAATTAAATTAAGAAAATCGTATGTATGGGTACCACCAATTTGTGCGCTTAATTGAAGCGAAAAAACACTAATGAAAATGGCAAACAACAATTTCTTCATCGGGCAAAAATACAAATAATGAGATAATGATTAATATGTAAAATAAGTTTTGAGCATATTAAGTTTTAAACGTGATTGTTTTTATCTTATTATTCGAAATCGAAAAATCAAAAATTAATATAGGTCGATAAATAATTGAAATAAACTAATTTTTAATATTTCAGTTAAAGATTTCATCAAAATTGTTTTTTAAAAATCATGTTCATAGTTACCTTTGTCGAGTTTTAGAGATTGTTTTTAAGCTGTAGAAATTTGTGGAGATGAGAGAGAAGATTTTATTTGTTATAAATCCTGTGTCAGGTAATAAATCTAAAGATTATATTCCTAACCTGATTAAACAAAAGTTTAATGTGAATGAGTATGATGTAAAAATCATTACTACCCGGTTTGCAGGTGAAGCAACACAGCTGGTAAAACAATATGTAAATAAAGAATACAAAAAAGTAGTTGCCGTAGGTGGTGACGGAACAGTAAACGAAGTCGCTTCAGCTATTGTTGAAACAGATGCAATTCTTGGAATTGTTCCTTTCGGTTCGGGTAATGGATTAGCACGCCATTTGAAAATTCCTTTGAAGCCTCAAAAAGCATTAGACTTGATAAAAGAAGGAAATCACATTAAAATTGATTACGGTAAAATTAACGATCGGAAATTCTTTTGCACAACTGGTGTAGGTTTTGATGCACATATTGGTCATGTGTTTTCAAAATTAGATGGACGAGGATTCGCTAATTATATTAAAGCGACTGTTTCGGAGTTTCGAAGATATCAGCCTAAAAGATATGAAATTTCAATGAATGGTACTACAATTATGCGAGATGCATTTTTAATAACATTTGCAAACGCATCGCAATATGGAAATAATGCTCATATTGCCCCAAAGGCAGATATTAATGACGGGAAATTAGAAATTGCAATTATGCGTTCTTTCCCCCTAATTACTGCCCCCGGAATTGGAGCAAGGCTTTTTCTTAAAAATATTGATAAAAGTGCTTATCTTGAGACCTATCAATGTAAAAGCATTATTGTAAAACGAAAAGCTCCTGGTGTTATTCATTATGATGGAGAACCCGAAGAAATGGACGAAGTCCTCAATATAAAAGTTATTCCTGATGGTTTAAATGTTTTCGTAAATTAACCCGCATTATTCATGAAATTTTATAAACATGAATAAAATGGGGGTTAATCCCGACTTAGAAGAACTTATTTTTGAGCATCAAAAATATTAGTGAATTTTAGTCGCTGTCGGAGACAGGAGAAATTCTATGAATTTTTCGGGTTAAAATTCTTTTTTT
This sequence comes from Bacteroidales bacterium, assembly GCA_021108325.1. Taxonomy (GTDB): domain Bacteria; phylum Bacteroidota; class Bacteroidia; order Bacteroidales; family UBA12077; genus UBA12077. Next base: position 57,401 of record JAIORB010000068.1, read on the forward strand.
CTTTTCTTTAACTTTTCTACCACATCGAAAACAGCCGGGCATACTTCAGTATTTTTTAATGTAAGATTTAAAATTTGATAAAATCGTTTACGATCGGTATGCGGATATTCTCTGCAAGCTTTCGGACGACTTTCATAAGCAATACAATAATTATCAGGAAGCAAAAAAGGACATGGAGTTTGTTTAAATACGTAATCACCGTCTTCATCTATATTAAGATACTCATCAATAAATTGTGTAGATTTTATTTTAAAATACCTGGACAATCTTTCTACATCTTTGTCGTATAAAGTCGGACTGATTGATTTACAGCAATTGGCACAATCCAAACAATTAATTTCTCGGAAAACTTCGTCATGCAATTGGTGAACAACTTTATCCAGGTTTTTAGGTTTCTTTTTACGAAGTTTTGCAAAAAAAGATTTTGTTTCAGGCGCAAGCTTTATTGCTTTATCTCGAAGTTCCGATAAAGATATTTTATATAAAATACTCATTATTCGCTTGGTCTTATATATGTACGAATTCTTTCGCGTAAACCAGATGTTTTTATTTGAGATAAAAACAAACCACCAATAACCAGAGAGATTCCGGTAATTTTATTAACATTTAAAATTTCGTCTAATACAAAATAAGCAATTATTGCTGTAATAACAGGAATCAAATTTGTAAATGCGTTGGCTTTGCCAATTCCGATTCGTTGGATTGAAAAAGTAAAAAATATAAATGCGAAAGATGATCCGAAAATAGCTAATTCTAGCAAAGGAATCCATGCTTCAGAAGAAAATCCGGCAGCTTTAAATTCCGGGAAATCGATAATAAAAAACAATGGTGCAAAAAGAAAAATGCCTATAAAATTATGGTAAGTTACAATACTTGTCGGGTTGTATTTTACTGATAGTTTTTTAATTACCAGTGAATAGCCAATGGTAGCAGCAACTGCAAATGACAACATTCCTATTCCAAATACCGATGCATCAATATTATTTCCTTTATTGAATATAACTATGCCAACACCAAATATTGAGACTATTACACCTAAGATATTCATTTTTGTAATTTTCTCATTTAAAAAGTATGCAGAAGTAAAAGATGTGAAGAGAGGAATTGTTGAAATCATTACCGCTGCAATCGTTGTTGATACATGTTTAATGCCATAACTTTCTCCTAAAAAATAAAGAAGTGGATTAAAAATGGCTACAAGTAAAAAATATTTAAAATCACCTTTTCTTATTTTTTGCAGTTTTTTTAATGGATACATTAATACAAAAAGAAAAATTGAAGAAATGATTAATCTGAAGAATACTACAGTTATCGGATTGTAAAATTCATAAACAACTTTATACCAGATAAAGGTATAACTCCAAAAAACCATTGCCAGGATTACGGCTATATATGCTGTAAAATTGTTTTGTTTCATTATTGTATTTCAGCTTCCTTAAATAGTTGTTAAATCGGGGCCGCAAGGTATAGCTTTTTATCAGGAATTTTGTAATAACTTTGCTAATAATAAAGCCTGAAATTTTATTAATATGAGATGTAGTAAAATGTACTATTATAAAAAACATCAAAACAAAAAGGAGCCAATATTTAATCTGGATAAAATTATAGAATTAAGGCATGAACTACATCAAAACCCAGAATTGTCGGATAGTGAATTTATAACAGCAGAGCGAATTGCAAATTTTTTATCTTATTATAATCCTCCTGAATTAATACGTGGAATTGGAGGTAATGGAATAGCTTGTATTTTTAAAGGACAGGAAGACGGACCATCGATTTTATTCCGTTGCGATATGGATGCATTGCCTATAGATGAAACAAATGATTTTGAATATAAATCGAAAGAAAAGGGCGTGTCTCATAGTTGTGGTCACGATGGTCACATGGCAATTATTGCAGGCTTAGCAGATGTATTTTTAAAGAATCCACCCCGGAAAGGGCAAGTTGTTTTGCTGTTCCAGCCTTCAGAAGAAAATGGGCAGGGAGCTTTAAGGGTTGTAAATGACAAAAAATTTATAAATTTAAAGATAGATTACGCTTTTGCCTTGCATAATTTACCGGGATACTCAAAAGGTGAAATTATTTTGCGAAACGAAACTTTCACCTCTGCATCAAAAGGCATGATTATTAAACTTTATGGAAAAACATCGCACGCTGCAGAGCCGGAAAATGGGAATAGTCCTGCCATTGCTATGGCAGATATAATAAAACAATTAAATGATTTACCTAAAAATCAAGATTTATTTTCGGATTTTATTTTAGTAACAATAATTCATGCTCGTTTAGGAGAGATTGCTTTTGGAACTACTCCTGGTTATGCTCAGGTAATGGCGACATTACGCACGAATACCAATAGCGATATGCAAAACTTAACCCAACAAGCTGAAACAGTGGTTAAGCAATACTCCAAATTACATAATCTGGAATTTGAGATATCTTATACAGAGGAATTTCCGGCAACAGAAAATAATACAAAACTTATTATGAAACTTGAGGAGGTAACAAAGTCTAATGGTATGAATTTTACATATCTAGATAAACCTTTTCGTTGGTCAGAAGATTTTGCGTATTTTACACAGAAGTATCAGGGAGCATTGTTTGGCTTGGGTTCAGGAATTAATCACCCTCAATTGCATAATTCCAATTATGATTTTCCGGATGATATTATAGAAAAAGGAGTTAAAATGTTTCATGAAATATATAAGCATATTGTTAATAATTTTAAATAAATAAAAATTTATCTCTTTATTTAAAACATTTTGGGCATTATTCTCGTTAGACAATAAGCAACTAAATTCAATTATTGTTTTTGATTCCAAAAAAAAATTGTTTCTTTGCATAATTTTTCGTATAGTTGTTTGTTTTGGGGTTAGGGCAAATGTCTATTACAACCAGAGTTTAGTAAATTCCTTGTTTAATATTAATGCATTATATCCCCAATTTAGCGTATAATAAATCGTTTGAAAAGGAGAGGCTGAAATGAGACAGTTAAAAATTACAAAATCTATCACTAATCGCGATAGTTCATCTCTTGAAAAATATTTACAAGATGTTGGAAAAGAGCAGATGGTAACTGCTGAAGAAGAAGTAGAATTAGCACAAAGAATTCATAAAGGAGACAGGGCTGCTTTAGAAAAATTAACGAAAGCAAACTTGCGTTTTGTTATCTCTGTAGCTAAGCAATATCAATTTCAAGGTTTGAGTCTTCCCGATTTAATTAACGAAGGTAACTTAGGATTAATTAAAGCTGCTGAGAGATTTGACGAAACTAAAGGTTTCAAATTTATATCATACGCAGTATGGTGGATTCGTCAATCTATTTTACAAGCTATAGCCGAACAATCAAGAGTTGTTCGCTTACCTTTGAATAAAGTAGGGTCATTAAATAAAATTCATAAAGCATACTCAATCTTAGAGCAAAAATACGATCGCACTCCTACAGCAGAGGAGTTAGCCGAATATATTGATTTACCAACAGATAAGGTTCAGGATACTATGCAACTTTCAGGTAAACCTCTCTCTGTTGATGCCCCTTTTGCCGATGGTGAGGAAGGAAGTTTATTGGATGTTATGGAAAATTTTGATTCTCCAAATGCTGATAATAGTTTATTGGAAGAATCACTTGCAAAAGAGGTTGAAAGAACTTTAAGTATTTTGCCTGAAAAAGAAAGAATGGTTTTAAGGTACTACTATGGTATTGGTGGTAAAGACTTATCTTTAGAAGAAATAGGTTACGAGCTAGGTTTAACACGAGAACGTGTTCGACAGATTAAAGAGAAGGCAATTCGCCGATTAAGACATTCTTCTAAAAATAAGCTTCTTAAGAAGTATTTGGGTTAATAATTCATAATTGGCTTATTAAGGCTGCTCTATTTGGGGCAGCTTTTTTTGTTAAATTGTCTCGTCTTGAGGTTGACATAAAATTGACTTATTTTCCCCGCAATATTTCTTTGATTTTATTTTCGATTGAAAGTAACAAATGAATATCTGTTTCGCCCAGAATCATTAATCGTTCCATTATACGATTATAAATATTTGAATCTTTAATAAAACCAATTTCAGAAAGAATATCTTCAGTTTTAGTTTTTAAGATGTTTAATTCAGCCTGATCAGTTTTACTGTAAGGTTTTATTTCATCATATTCCAGCATCGATAATGTATATGCATAAATCATTACCGATTGAGCAAGATTTAATGACGGGTAAGTTGTTTTCATAGGTACGCTGGTAACAATATCACATAGTTTTAATTCTTCGTTGGTTAAACCACTTTCTTCGCGTCCAAAAACTATAGCCATATTTTTAATACTCGATGCCTTCGCTTTAATCAATTCATTTATTTTATGCGAAGGGTAATAATCTTCGTTTACTCTTCGCTTTTTAGCCGATGTTCCTATAATCCAGTCAATATTTTGTGTGGCCTCTTTTAATGAATTAAATACTTGTGCATTTCCCAATATTTCGTTGGAAGCATGTGCCAACCAACTTGCTTTTTCGTCTAAATGAGCTTTGGTATTTACTAATCTTAACGATGAAAAACCCATTGTTTTGATAGCACGAGCTGCAGCCCCGATATTCTCAGGTACTGCAGGTTCAACAAGTATAAAATGAATTTGCATGTTTATTTATATTTCCAATGTCATTCCGGAAGAAGCGTAGCGGATATCCGGAATCTAAAAACATCCAGATTCCTGCGTTACTCGCTTCGCTCATGAGAAAAGTTCGCAGGAATGACAATGGTTTTATTTATTCGTCTAGGCTTAAATGATAATTTATTGCGTCATTAATAAAACTGTTAAAAGGATAAAGTGCCTTAAAAGTTTCTCTAAGCTCATCAGCAAATTTATTTGATGTCACTAAATCCTCCTTAATATATTTAATTACTGTATAATGTTTATGTTTTAATAAATCAATATCTTCAAAATCTTTAGGAAACCCTTTGGGAGCATTTTTTAACTGATCTTCGCCGGTAATTTCCTTAAAATGTTTTTTGAAGTTCTTATCATTAATAATCTTTTTAAAATCATTAGTATTTTCAAATATCTCGGTTCGCAATGCTTTTAACCTGTCAGGTGGTGGCATATAAATTCCTCCTGCCAGGAAACAGTTCTCCGGTTCAATATGTATATAATATCCTGCAAAGCCAGCATTTCTGCCTCCAGGAACAATAAACCCACCAAAATTTGTTTTATAAGGTGATTTATCTTTTGAGAACCGTATATCTCGATTTATTCTGAAAATACATTTCTTAGGATCTGTATTTTTTACTGAATCATCAAACTGAGTAATATCAACAATGGTATGCGTAATAAGTTGCACGAACTCTTTTTTTACGAGCTGGTATGTTGGTTTATTTTCATGAAACCATTCTTTATAATTGTTTTCTTTTAAATCGTATAAAAACTGAAGAAGATTTTTGCTTAACATGGCATATTGTTTTTATTAGATTATAAAGATATATTATTTTCAAAACAAGATATTATCAAATCATTTGATATTTCTTTATCTTTACAATCGATTACCTAAAAGGTTTAAAACCAGAAGAGATGAAAAATATATTATTAGAACGGTTTTTAAGATACGTTCAAATTGATACTCAATCGGACGAGGATTCTGAAACTTATCCAAGTACACAAAAACAATTCAATTTAGCCCGATTACTTGAAAAAGAATTAAATGAATTGGGGCTTAAAAATGTTGAAGTAGATCAGTACGGATATGTAACTGCTACTTTACTGTCAAATATAGATAAAGAAGTACCCGTTATTGGATTTTTAGCTCACATGGATACTGCTCCTGATATGAGCGGAGAAAATGTTAAACCACAGATTTTTGAAAATTACAATGGTAAAAATATTATTATAAATAAAGATTTAGATGTTTGCTTATCGGTAAAGGAATTTCCAGAATTAAAGAATTACAAGGGGCAAACAATTATTACAGCGAGCGGAAAAACACTGTTGGGAGCCGACGATAAAGCCGGTATTGCTGAAGTCATGACTGCTATGGAATATCTGGTTAAAAACCCGCATATTAAGCATGGAACCATAAAAATTGCTTTTACACCTGATGAGGAAATCGGTAAAGGAGTTGATTATTTCGATGTGAAGAAATTCGGAGCTGATTATGCTTATACTGTAGATGGTGGACCAATAGGTGAGCTGGAATATGAGAACTTTAATGCAGCTTCGGCTACCGTTAAAATTCAGGGTAGAAATATTCATCCGGGATATGCAAAAGGCAAAATGATAAATTCTATTCTGGTAGCCACTGAATTAAATGAAATGCTCCCTGTCGGACAAAGACCGGAATTAACAACTGGTTACGAAGGTTTTTTTCATATCGTAAAATTTAATGGAATCGTTGAAAATTCAGAAATAAAGTATATTATTCGCGATCATGATAGAGTGAAGTTTGAAGACAAGAAAACTTTGATACAGGATGTTGTAAACTTTATTAATAAAAAATATAACCAGGAAGTTGCAAAATTGGAATTGAAAGATCAGTATTATAATATGAAAGAGAAAGTTGAACTTGTTATTCATATTGTTGAACAAGCCAAACAGGCAATGATTGAAGTTGGTGTGCAAGCTGATATAAAACCAATTCGTGGAGGAACCGATGGCGCAAGACTTTCTTATATGGGTTTGCCTTGTCCCAATATTTTTACGGGTGGGCATAATTACCACGGTAAATATGAATTTATTCCATTGGAGTCGATGGAAAAAGCTGTTCAGGTCATTTTGAAGATTATAGAGAAAACTACAAAATAGAAAAGCTGCCTTTTTTTGAGGCAGCCTTTATGTTATATGAAGTTTTATTAGAATTTATCTTTTATTTGATGGAGCCAAATTTTTTGCGCTTGGATCAAATACAGTTTTACTGTCAGTTTCAATTGCAGGATAAAGCATTTCAGATTCCACAGAACTATAATCTATCGCTTTTTCAGACTGTTCTATGATAGATTTACTACTGACAGTTAAACTCTTGTATTGATTATCATCAGAGGTAGGGTATACATACCAGGATACGTATCCCACAGAACAATAGGCACGTACCTCCATACCGTAATTTGCATCATAATATCCTGTACGGTATTGTACTCCATCACTAGGAATTGTAATATTATCAACTGTTTGGTCAGATGCTTCATAGTTAACATAAAATGAAGTCAGGCTATAGCCGCATGAATTAGTTACATAAAAGAATATATAATCAGAAGTAAGTATTAGGTTCCAAGATGAAGCAATAGTTAAATCAGCAGTGCCATTCCAAGATATCAATAAACCAACTTGTGTGCCAGTTGTCGTCTTGCCGGATGTTTCGGCCGTATAAGATACTGAAGTATTATCAATTTTTGCAAATTGCACAGAATAATCTGGAGACATCGTTTTTGTGACACCATCTACGGTAACATCCATATCTGTGAATAAAGGATTATTGAACTGTACAACATTGATGTAATCGTATTTAACAACTTCATTTCCTCCACCTTCATTTGTTGCAACTAATGTTACATCGAATGTTCCATGCGAAGAATATGTAACTGTGGGGTTTTGCTCCGTTGAAGTTGAAGGTGTGCCTCCTTCAAAAGTCCAAAGCCATTCGTTAGGGCTTTTAGATGATAAATCAGAAAATGTTATTGAAACATCACCGGTTGATGTGGATACAGTAGCAGAAAAATCCGGCTGTGGTGGATCAACGTCTTCTTCACAACTAAAAAAGAAGAAAGGCACTAATATTGCCAGGGTCAAATTTAACAGGTATTTTTTTTTCATCATAATATGTGTTAATTAATATTTACAGTTAGAAGATACAAGTTACGTAATAATATTATAAACCTCAATGTTTAATTTGTTTTTTTTAAAAATAAGCTCAACTATAATATAAAACAGTTATTTAATAGGATTAATCTTTTTAGAAAAAGTTTTCCAAAGTTCCAGATGAAATTGATAGCTTTCATTATTTAACAGCATTTGTTTCCCTGAAATTAATTTGTCGGAAGTTACTTTTCTGTATTTTATTTCAGGATTATGTAAATAAGTTCCTTCAGGATGAAACTGAATACCAAGAACATTTGGATAATTTGTATGAGCAATGGCTTCAATAATTTCTCCATCAACTGAAGTTGCTAATACAGTTAAATTCTTACCCAACTTTTCAATGGTTTGATGGTGATTGCTATAGATTAAAGGCTCCATGTTATTTGTATAATTTCCAACTATAGGATTCTGATTGCTGATTTTTATTTTATGAAAATTACCTGAGAATAGAGTTGAATCAACAGATAAATTGTTGTTGTAATTTCTATGTTGATTATTGTTGTTGGTATTTAAAATTTCTTCAACATACTTCAGATTATATATTTCGGATGGAATATCTTGGATCATTGTTCCACCTGTAGCAATATTCATGGTTTGCATTCCTAAACAAATACCATAAACAGTATAATCTGGATTTTCTTCCAACAAGGGAATGAATTTAGAATTTTGTGAGCCGCCTAAAAGATGAAATAAAAATGATGCTTCGAAATAATGTCTGTAAGGATCGGTCATTCGGGTTAAAAGACTCATGTTTTCACCATAGATATTAGAAGGTAAGTCAGGTCCACCGAAAAATAATATTCCGTTGCTGTTTTGAAAAAGATCATAATATGTTTTTGTGCAATTATTTTCTTGATACAGACTTTCAAGCGATATTTCTTCACTAGCTTTTATTAGATCGATAAAAGAGTAATGGTTTTGTTCTAAAAACAATTCTGATTTAGTATAATCATAAACTTCGTTTTTATGATAAACCCCTGTAATTTTTAAATTATCAATATTTATTATTTTATGGTCAATTAAATATGTAAAAAGCTTTAAATTGTATTCGGTAGGATGAACCAGGATTAATGTATTTTCTTGTGCATTTGTTTGAAATGTAAAAACAAGGATTGAGATAAACAGTATAAACTTTTTCTGCATTTTTCAATTTTATTTAGAGTATCATTTTTGGTATACCAACATAATAAAGATCGAAACCTCCGAGTCCCCCGGGTCTGTTCGATGAGAATAACATTACATCATTTATATAATTATGAGCATAAATGACAATTGGCCTGAATTCGTCATATTCCGTATTAATTGTTTCTCCAAAATTTACCAGTCCTGACCAGTTTCCATCGATATATTCTGAATAATATAAATCAAAACCTCCATATCCCCCTTCTCGATCTGATGCAAAAACCATTATGTTTCCATTAATATAAGGGCATTTGTCATTAAATGAACTGTTTAAAACATCACAAGCAATCCAGGTTGGTAAATCTTCCGTCTGAAGCCAGTCAACTACCGATGTGCTTGATGATAAGTCTACTTTATAAAAGTTATATACTCCATTGGCATCAGAACAAAAATACATTTCATCCTGATTTCGATTAAAAGTAGGATATGCTTCGTTGTATTCGGTATTTATTTTGCTTATAGGTTTTGGGTCATCCCAGTTGTCATTGTATATAGAATGTTGTAAATAGTAAATGTCGAGGTTGCCTGAAGAATCAGTGGCGAAAAAAAATAAATCGTATAAATAATCCTGGCTGTACATCATAAAAGGGCCAAATTCGTTCGAAGGAGTGTTTATTTTTACTACAGCTGAATCATAATACGAAGATCCAATATCTAAAGCGTTGAAATATACCCGGTTAGTTTCCGATAAATAGTGAAATTCTACAAAGTAATTTACAATATCATATTCTGTACCTGCAGAATTTCTGTTCGACGAAAATAAATATGAAAATTCGTTATATAAATCAAATGGTGCAGCAGCATTATAATCGTCAAATTCAGAGTTTATACTTTCAAAGTTTACAGGAGTATCAGGAAATTGACCTTCCTCAAAATCATCACTTAAGGGACACCCTGAAAACAAAATTAATGATATGAACAAGATAAATAAAATATAGGATTTTGCAGGTTTCATAGTTATTAATTTAGGTTATTTTCTTTTAAGATGTATTATTATTAATGATAGTTGCTTTAGTAATTTAAATTTTTACAATAATTTTCTGCTAAGTTCAATTTTAATACAATTAATTATTTGTGATAATAAAGAGGGAGTTGGTGTAAAGCATTTATTGGAAGTAAAAAATTAAAATCCCCGGTAAGTTAAACTTTCGGGGAATATAGAAGTTATAGAGTAATCATTTTTTTTCTAAGACATAAGAATCAAGTTAGATTAATATCTTTCTTAATTTCTTTAGCGGCCACCTTCTTCTCTTGGCTTCGCTTTTTTTACTACGATTGCCTTGCCTTCAATTTCAACACCGTCAAGGTCTTCCATTGCTCTGTTTGCTTCTTCGTCATTTGGCATTTCAACAAAGCCAAATCCTTTAGAGCGGCCACTTGCGCGGTCGAAAATAATTTTGGCAGAAGATACTTCACCGTATTCTTCAAAAATTTCTTGCAATTTTTCACTTTGAACCTTAAAATTCAAATTTGCGATAAAAATGTTCATAATAATAAAAAAGTGTTAAATGAATAATTTTTGTTAAGAAGAGTAAAAAAGTAAGTATGAAAAATATAAGATTTAATTAGGTATCAGACTTAACTTAATGCTCAACTTATAACAAAACAAAGATAGTGGAATAAATATTAAAAATCCAATAATTATTAGAGCCTGTCTTAAAAAAACGATTTGATTTTTATTAATAATCAACAAGATACAGTGCGTGGTAATTATTCAGTTAGGGTATTTGGTTTAAAAGGAGTATATAGAACAATTTCATATATTGTTAACTTATGTTAATTTTATTCAGGTAACGAATTATTTCTCTAAATTCGCTTTATGAGGAAACCGGCAATTCGATTGGTTATTTTTTTAGGTTTAATTTCTATTATTGGGATTATTGCTCTTCAGGTTTATTTTTTCCAGATTGCTCTCAATAACGAGGAACGAAAATTAAATCAAAAGATTCAGGTTGCACTTTGGGATGTAGTGGAGCAAATCTACGAATTAAATAATTATGAATATGTTGGGGTAAATCCTGTATATCAAAGTTCTCTGGATTATTTTTTGGTTAATGTAAATGATTTTATTGATGCCGATATACTTGAACATTATCTTATTAAAACATTCGAAAAACAAAATATAAAACTTGATTTTGAATATGCTATTTATGATTGCCAAACAGATGAAATGTTATATGGTAAATATATAAATCTGAGCGAAAAAAAGAATAAGCCCTCGAATGTAGAGCTGTCAAAACACGAAGAGTTTGTTTATTATTTTGGAATTTATTTTCCATGGCGCAAACAGTATATATTGGGTAATATCAACAGCATATATATTTTATCGGGAATTTTAATTTTTGTGGTTTTGTTTTTAGCCTATGCTTTAATTGTTATTTTGCAGCAAAAGCGTTTTTCGGAATTACAAAAAGATGTGGTAAATAATCTTACACATGAGTTTAAAACTCCATTATCTTCAATTGTCCTTTCGACCGATGTGTTAAATGAGAAAGATATTATTAATGAACCTGACAGAATTAAAAGATATTCACAAATAATAAAATCTCAGGCTAATTCTTTATTGGGGCATATTGAAAAAGTGCTTGGTATGAGTGAGCTCGAAAGTATAAGTCGATTAAACAAAGAGAATATAAGCCTGCATGAGTTTTTATGCAATATAATGGACAATGTAGTTTGGCGTGTAAACGATAAACAGGGACAGTTCACTATGGATTTAAAAGCTAAAAATTATATTGTATGTGCCGACGAATTCCATTTTACAAATCTCATCATAAATTTAATCGACAATGCATTGAAATATTGTGAAATGAAACCTGAAATAATCGTTTCGACAGAATCGGATAAAAAGCACCTTTTTTTGAAAATAAAGGATAATGGAATTGGAATTGATAATAAATATCAAAAGAAAATTTTCAAAAAGTTTTTCCGTATTCCTACAGGTAATGTACACAACGTGAAAGGGTTTGGGTTAGGTTTAAGTTATGTCAAAGATGTTATTAAAAGGCATCGATGGCATTTTAGATTTAAAAGCGAGCTTAAATTTGGTTCTGAATTTACAATTATTATTCCTTTAAATGATGATGACTGTGAATAAAGCTCCTAAAATATTATATGTTGAGGATGATGAAACTTTAAGTTTTATTACAACTGACAATCTCAAGAGAAAAGGTTTTGATATTGTTAATGCTGTTGATGGAGTGCAAGCATTTGAGCTTTTCTCAAATGATACTTTTGATATTTGTCTTTTTGATGTTATGCTTCCCAAAATGGATGGATTCGATTTAGCACATAAAGTGCGATCAGTAAACAATGAGATTCCTATTTTATTTATTACCGCCAAAACATTGCCTGAAGATAGAGTTAAGGGTCTGTTATTAGGTGCAGACGACTATATTATTAAGCCTTATAATATTGAAGAGCTTATTCTACGTATTAAAGTTTTTTTAAAGCGTAAAAAAATTATTGATCCCGAAACAGAAAATCAGAATATAAAAATCGGAAAAGCAATTTTTGATTGTGAGAATTTAAGGCTGTTAACCGGTACAAAAGAAAATAGTTTAACATATCGCGAAGCCGAACTTTTGAAGTTTTTTGTAGAAAACAAAAATACTGTGGTTACTCGCGAAAGAATTTTAAATGTTTTATGGGGCGAAAACGATTATTTTGCAGGCCGTAGTTTAGATGTTTTTATAACGCGATTAAGAAAATATTTTAAATCTGTTCCCGGTGTTGCTATTGAAAATAAGCATGGAGTAGGATTTGTGTTTAAGGTTTTTGATAAGTGATTAATCTGTTAAAATCAGCGTTCCGCCGGCTGGCGGATATGTGTCATCAGCGTTCTGTTTTTAACTAAACGACATTAAAATATTATTATAAAAGATATGATTGAAAAGATTACAAGTGCCCAAAATCCAAAAATTAAAAATATAATCAAGCTTCAGCAAAAATCATCGGAGCGTAAAAAACAAAATCTTGTTGTAATCGAAGGTATGCGAGAAATTAGTCTTGCCATTAAGTCAGGTATGCAATTGAAAACTTTATTTATTTGTCCTGATATTATTCCTATGGATGTGGTTAAGACGAATTTTAACATTAATGCACAAAGCTTTGAAATAAGTAAAGAGATCTTTGAGAAACTGGCATATCGTGGCTCAACTGAAGGCCTTATTGCTTTGGCAGAACCAAAACAGCTTAAACTGGCAAATATCGAATTGCGGGAGAATCCTCTTATAATTGTACTTGAGTCGGTAGAAAAACCAGGTAACTTAGGCGCTATTTTACGTACAGCAGATGCAGCTAATGTTGATGCTGTAATTATTTGCGATCCTTTAACTGATATTTATAATCCTAATATAATCAGGTCTAGTGTTGGATGCGTCTTTACAAATCAGGTGATTGCGTGCTCAAGCGATGAAACGATTAACTGGTTAAAAGAAAAAGGTGTTAAATCATATGCGGCAGCACTAACAGCAAATAAGTATTACCACGAAAAAGATTTTACTCAACCAATAGCAATTGTGATGGGAACCGAAGCAGATGGATTAACCGAAAAATGGTTAAAAGCTGCTGATGAGCAAATTATTATTCCAATGAGTGGCGAAATAGATTCCTTGAATGTATCAACATCAACAGCTATTTTAGTTTTTGAAGCAATGCGACAGAGGAATTTTTGCAAATAAAAAAGCTCCGATATTTTATCGAAGCTTTTTGGGTGGAAGATGGGGTTCGAACCCACGGCCTCCGGAACCACAATCCGGCGCTCTAACCAACTGAGCTACAACCACCATTTTTCGGACTGCAAATATAAAGAAGAATTTTTATATTTTGCAATAATGGAAAAAATATTTTCCCGAATTCCTGAATATTTGAGTGCAATAAATCCTAAAAAAAGTTAATTAGTTTTTTATTTTATTGTTTAAATGTATTTTTGAGCTCAAATTCAAAAATATACAGGTGCTAGGGGCAAAGAGATACGTTAATAACGTTACGGGTTTACAGGCAATAAACATCTTAAGATTTCTGACATTCCTTATAATTTCGATTGTTTTTACAAAAATCGGTTTGTCGAAAGAAGAAATAGGATTGTTTGAAGTATCAATTTTTATTGCAAGTGTAGCAAGTTTCTTCTGGGTAAACGGTTTAATCCAGTCATTTCTTCCGTTATTTAAAAGCAGTAAAACTTTTGGCGAAAAAGAACAGCTTGCCGGGACTAAGTCTCCTGAAGTATTTAACATGTATGTTATTTTAATGTTCTTTAGTATAGTTGTATTTCTCATAGGTTTATCAATTAAAGGCAACTTTTCGGTTTTTGGATACAAAGGGAACGTTCCTCTCTTAAATTTAACTCTTTGGTATTTATTGTTAAGTAGTCCCGCCAATTTGGTCGAGTATATTTACATGATTCAGGATAAAAACAGTAATACTTTAAGTTATGGATATATTACCTCAGCATTGCAATTAATAGCAGTTATTGTGCCTGTGGTTTTAGGATATAAAATAGAGTGGTCACTTCGAGGATTGGTTTTGGTATCGGTTATTAAAAATATTTGGTTAGTAACGCTTTTATATAACTATGCAGAAATAAAATATTCATTTTCCTTTATAAAAGAAGTTTTAGCAAGTTCTGTCCCAATAATATTAAGTGTTTTGGTTGCTGGTTCTGCTCAGTATGTCGATGGTTTAGTTGTCACAACTCATTATGGTGCAGATGGTTTTGCTATATTCCGATATGGTGCTAAAGAATTACCTTTTGTGGTAATGATGGCGGCGGGATTGAGTTCGGCTATGTTGGTTGAATTTAACAGGAAGGATAAAATTAAAGATACACTGGCTCAAATTAAGAAGAAGTCACTCCGAATAATGCATTTTATGTATCCTCTGTCAATTTTCCTATTACTTTTTGCAAAGCCTCTCTATGAAGGGATATTTTCTCCTGAATTTACTCGTAGTGCGGACGTTTTTGTAATATATTTATTAGCAATAGTTAGTCGATTATTATTCCCTCACACAATTATAATTGGGTTAAAAAAAGGTAAAATTCTGCTGTGGACTTCAATGTTAGAGTTGCTTGGAAATATCTTTTTGAGTTTGTATTTGGTTGAAGATTATGGAGTTGTTGGTGTAGCTTTGGCAACAATAATTGTTTATTTTATTTCTAGGGTTGTATTAATCATGTATAATTACTTCAAATTAGGGATTAATCCTATAGAATATATTCCGATAAAGTGGTATGCATTTTATAGTATAGCCTTAGGAACTGTATTTGTTTTACTAGACAGAGGAATTCTGGTTCTGTGGTAAATTCCCAATATTTCAGAATGAATTAGCAATTTGACATGTTTTATTATTAAAATTACATTGGAATACAAATTGATAACTTCAATAAAACTAAAATTTAAAAATTATGAATATAGGTAGATCATCAAATCCGGTATTGTCAAAAGCAGCATTCGACCCTCAAACTTATACAGCTTCTTATTTGGAGGTAATGACGTTGAATGGAACAATTAATAAATCTATTGCGATGTTATTATTAGTTGTTGTAGGAGCAATGTATACATGGAAGATGTTTTTTGGTGCTGCAACAATTGAAATTGGTACAGCCTTGGTTTCAAAATGGATATTCATTGGTGGAATAGGAGGATTCGTATTCGCATTAATTATGATATTTAAGAAGAATTGGGCATATATTACAGCTCCTTTATATGCTATTTTGGAAGGATTGTTTCTTGGTGCAATATCTGCTTTTTTTGAGGCAAGATACCCGGGATTGGTATTGCAGGCGGTAGCATTAACTTTCGGAACACTTTTTATAATGCTTGTAGGATACAGATCGGGAATAATAAAGGTAACACGAAAATTTAGATCAGGGATTATTGCAGCTACAGGCGCAGTGGCTTTAGTATATTTTATATCCATCATATTTTCAATGTTTGGAGC
Source organism: Bacteroidales bacterium (assembly GCA_021108325.1). Lineage (GTDB taxonomy): Bacteria > Bacteroidota > Bacteroidia > Bacteroidales > UBA12077 > UBA12077. The sequence continues at coordinate 73,347 of JAIORB010000068.1, forward strand.
AAGTAGCTTAATAATTCATAGTAATGGGATCTTAGGAATTGGAATTAGCTTAGTTATTGTAGTAATTGCAGCCCTTAATTTAGTGTTGGATTTTGATTTTATTGCTAAAGGCTCGCAAGCTGGTTTGCCTAAATATATGGAATGGTATGCAGCATTCGGATTAATGTTAACACTTGTTTGGTTATATATCGAAATCCTTAGATTATTATCAAAGCTTGCAAGTAGAGATTAATTGAAAAATGCTAAAATATTATTTCTCTTTTTTAAACCTTTATCCTATTTTTACGTCTCAGTTAATTATCTAAAATTACACTGCAATGAAATCACTAGAGTCTTATTTTGAGCAATTTAGGAAAAACATAGTTGGAATTGATTCAACATACATATCTCCTTATGGAGAACAAAAAATTATGTATGCCGATTGGGTTGCAGGTGGAAGACTATATAGACCTATTGAGCAAAAAATATTAGAAGAGTTTGGGCCATTTGTTGCAAATACACATACCGAAACGAGCGAGACGGGAACTTTAATGACTCATAGTTACCATTATGCTAAGAATCTGATTAAGAAACATGTAAATGCCGATTCAAACGATGTTTTAATTCAGGCTGGATTTGGGATGACTGCTGTAATTAATAAACTGCAAAGAATTCTGGGTTTGAAAGGTTGTGGAATTTTAAAACATAAAGAATGTCTTCAAGAGATGGATCGTCCCGTAGTTTTTATTACTCATATGGAGCATCATTCTAATCAAACCTCTTGGTATGAAACAATTTGCGATGTGGTGATAATTGATCCCGACGAAAATCTATTAGTCGATCCCGAAAAGCTTCGTGAACAATTAGAAAAATTTAAAGACAGAAAATTGAAAATTGGTTCTTTTTCTGCAGCATCCAACGTTACTGGTGTTAAACCATCTTATTATAAATTAGCAAGATTAATGCATGAGTATAATGGTATTTGCTTAATTGATTTTGCTGCATCGGCACCTTATACCGAAATTAATATGCATCCTAAAGATCCAATGGAAAAACTTGATGCAATCTTCTTTTCGCCACATAAATTTTTAGGCGGGCCAGGCACGGCAGGTGTTATGATATTTGATTCAAATTTATATAACTGCGAAGTTCCTGATAATCCCGGAGGAGGCACGGTTGATTGGACAAATCGCTGGGGAGAGTATAAATATATCGATGATATTGAATTAAGAGAAGATGGAGGAACTCCAGGATTCTTGCAAGCTATAAAAACAGCACTTACATTTGAATTAAAAGATCAAATGGGAATCGAAAACATAGAAAATCGTGAAAAAGAATTAATCCCTCGTGCGTTTAAAGGTTTAAAAGCTGTTCAAGGAGTTAAGATTTTAGCCGATAATGTGATTGATCGTATAGGAGCGCTTTCTTTTTATATTGAGAATGTTCATTTTAATTTAGTTGTTAAGCTATTAAGTGATCGTTATGGAATTCAGGTACGTGGGGGGTGTGCCTGCGCAGGTACTTATGGGCATTATCTTTTAGATGTTAGTCATGATTATTCACGTGAAATAACCGATTTGATTAACCATGGTGATCTTTCGCAAAAACCAGGATGGATACGTTGGTCAATTCACCCGACAAGCTTGGATTCTGAAATTGATTATTTTGTTTTTGCAATTGAAGAGATTGCTAAACATCATAAGAAATGGGGAATGGAATATGAATATGACAAACAATCTAATGAATTTGCTCATAAAGATATGCTAGGCAAATCAAGTTATGATTTAAATAAATTGTTTTCGCTTTAATAAATGATTAAAAAATAGTGATTTAATTTTGTATTTAGAATAACAATAATTAATTTTGCAAGCCATTAAGTTTTATAATAGAATAAAAAGTATAGCAAAATATAAAGGAGTTTAAAGATGAAAAAGGGAATACATCCGGAGAATTATCGATTAGTGGTTTTTAAGGATATGTCAAATGGTGAAATGTTTTTAACTAAATCAACTGCACCTACAAAAGAAACTATTAAATATGATGATGGAAATGAATATCCATTATTAAAAATTGAAATTTCAAATACTTCTCATCCATTTTATACTGGTAAGATGAAACTTGTTGACACTGCTGGACGTGTTGATAAATACATGAATAAGTATAAAAAACATGTAGACAAGAAAAAATAACTAAAACTCTATATAAAATTTGAAAAGCTCCGAATTTCGGAGCTTTTTTTATGTAAATTTGTCAATGTCATTAAAAAAGACTGTGTTATGAATTATATTTTATTTGACGATAAATCCTGGGATAATTTATTACCATTGACCTTTACCAGGCCTGTTTGCGAAGTTCGATCAGGGATCTTAACTATTAAAGAAAAATGGGAAAAACATCTTAATGTAAAAATGTCATACTTTACTCAAGGGTATTTGCAAGTAAAATATAAGTTAAAAATTGAAGAGGAAAATATCTTAATAAGTGGTTCAGTTATTCCAAATATCAGTTTATTAAATGATCTTGAAAATCTAAACTTAAATGAAGCCTTAGTAAAAAATGGTAAAATAATTGCAGTTAAGCTTGACCACCAAAGTGTTAGTAGCTTTGATTATACAGACATAAATAAATATAACAAAAAGGATTACACTAAGGATATAATTGAAATTACTTGGCCCTGGGATATCTTTAGATTAAATGGAGAAAATATAAAATCTGATTTTGACTTACTGACTAAAGGTAGAAAATCAGCAAAATTAAGTACTACAAATAATGTGTTAGGGAAAGAAAAGATTTTTATTGAGGAAGGAGCGAAAATAGAATTTGCTACATTGAATGCGGATACCGGCCCGATTTATATTGGAGAAGATACCGAGATTATGGAGAATAGTGTAATTCGCGGGCCTTTTGCTTTGTGTGATCATTCTACATTAAAAATATCCGCTAAAATTTATGGCCCAACAACAATTGGACCTCATTCAAAAGTGGGTGGCGAAGTAAATAATTCCGTAATTTTTGGATATTCAAATAAGGCTCATGATGGATTTTTAGGTAATTCCGTAATTGGCGAATGGTGTAATTTAGGTGCTGATACCAATAATTCGAATCTGAAAAATAATTACGCCGAAGTACGTGTGTGGAATTATGAAACAGAACGCTTCATACAAACAGGACTGCAATTTTGTGGTCTGATCATGGGCGATCATTCTAAATGTGCCATAAATACAATGTTTAATACAGGAACAGTTGTTGGAGTAAACGCGAATATTTTCGGAGAAGGATTTCCTCGTAATTTTGTTCCTTCATTTTCGTGGGGAGGAGCACACGGGTTTACTGTTTATGGTATTAATAAGGCTTTTGAAGTGGCAGAAAAAGTTATGGAACGAAGAAATATAAAACTGGATGAAGTTGAACAAGATATTATAAAAGAAATTTTTGAAAGAACATCTAAATACAGATTATTTTAACTTGTTTCAAACAAAATTGTTTTATTTAAATAATTTAATTTTTGGCATAGTGATTGCCAATTCTAATTCCCGGTATTTTTTTAGAGAAAGGCTGACAGGATGTCGTGAGGGCTTAAGTTTTTAATAAGGATAATATTATTATGAGTGATAAAATAAAAGAGAGTAAATTTAAAAGTATATTTTTTGCAGCAGATATGGAAAGCGATGGTGAGTTTATTCCGTTAATCTCAGACAATGAAGATGATGTAGATTTTAAAAAATCAGAATTGCCAAAAGAACTTCCAATTTTACCTTTAAGAAATACTGTATTATTTCCGGGAGTGATTCTTCCGATTACTGTAGGAAGAGAAAAATCAATTCGTCTTATAAATGAAATTTACAAAAAGGATAAAGTTATTGGTACTGTAGCTCAGATTGATTCTCAGGTAAATGAGCCTGAAGAAGAAGATATGTACAGGGTAGGTACTATAGCTCATATTCTGAAAGTACTCGAAATGCCTGATGGAAGCACTTCTGTTATTATACAAGGACGACAGCGGTTTGAGATGATTCAAATGGTTCAGGCCGAACCTTATCATAAAGCCACAGTTACTTTATTAAAAGATAAAAAACCAAACGATAAAACCCGGGAATTCGAAGCGATTGTTGGATCTCTTAAAGACCTTTCATTGAGAATTATAAAATTATCAAGTAATATTCCGCCTGAAGCTTCATTTGCGGTTAAGAATATTGAAAATAGTAAGTTCTTGATAAACTTTATTTGCTCAAATAGCGATATCGATATTGAAGATAAACAAAAACTTATTAAGCTTGATAACTTAAAGGAACGATCAATACGTTTGTTAGAACATCTTACTAAGCAAGTACAAATGCTTGAGTTAAAAAATGATATCCAAAGTAAGGTAAAAACGGATTTAGATCGTCAGCAGCGAGAGTATTTGCTGCATCAACAAATGAAAACTATCCAGGATGAATTAGGTGGAAATCCATTAGATCAGGAGATAGAAGATATTAAGAAAAAAGCTAAGGATAAAAAGTGGGGTAAAGAAGTTGCTGAAACTTTTAATAAAGAAGTTGAAAAATTAAACCGGTTAAATCCGGCAACGGGAGAATATTCTGTACAGTTAAATTATTTACAAACATTGCTCGATCTTCCATGGAATGAATTTACTGATGACAACTTTGATTTGAAAAGAGCTCAAAAAATTCTTGATGAAGATCATTTTGGATTAGAAAAGGTTAAAGACAGGATATTGGAATATTTAGCCGTACTTAAATTAAAAGGCGATTTGAAATCACCGATATTATGTTTATATGGTCCCCCGGGTGTTGGAAAAACCTCGCTTGGTAAATCAATAGCAAAAGCTTTAGACAGAAAATATGTAAGAATGTCTCTGGGAGGTTTGCATGATGAAGCTGAAATTCGTGGACACAGAAAAACATATATTGGCGCAATGCCGGGAAGAATTATTCAAAATATAAAAAAGGCAAAATCAGCAAATCCGGTTTTTATTTTAGATGAAATTGATAAAGTTGGAAAAGATTTTCATGGCGATCCTGCTTCTGCACTTCTGGAAGTTTTGGATCCTGAACAAAATAGTGCTTTCCACGATAATTATCTGGAACTGGAATTTGATCTCTCGAATGTAATGTTCATAGCTACTGCTAATACATTATCGACAATTAATCCTGCATTACGCGACAGGATGGAAATGATTGATGTTAGTGGTTATATTGTTGAAGAGAAGATAGAAATTGCTAAGCGTCATTTAATCCCGAAACAGCTTGATGCACATGGTGTAGTAAAATCGAAAGTTTCTTATAGCAAGAAAGTTTTAGAATATATTGTTGAAAATCATACTCGTGAGTCGGGTGTTAGAACTTTAGATAAGACGATTGCTAAGGTAACAAGGAGTCTGGCCAGAAAAATTGCTTTGGAAGAAGAGTTTAATAAATCGCTTACAGTTAATAATATTAAAGAAATCTTAGGTCCGCCTGAATTTTCAAAAGATAAATATCAGGGGAATGAGTTTGCCGGTGTTGTAACAGGTTTGGCATGGACTGCTGTTGGAGGAGAAATATTATTTATTGAAAGTAGCTTAAGTAAAGGAAAAGGAAAACTTACTTTAACAGGTAATTTGGGTGATGTAATGAAAGAATCTGCTGTAATTGCACTTGAATACATAAAATCACATGCAGCGGAATTAAATATTCCTGACGAAGCTTTCGAAAAGTGGAACATCCACATTCATGTTCCTGAAGGAGCTATTCCAAAGGATGGCCCATCGGCTGGTGTTACTATGGCAACATCACTTGCATCAATTTTTACACAGAGAAAAGTTAGACAAAAAACAGCAATGACCGGTGAAATTACTTTACGTGGTAAAGTGTTGCCTGTTGGAGGTATTAAGGAAAAAATATTAGCTGCAAAACGTGCCAATATTACTGACATAATTTTATCTGATGATAACAAAAAAGATATTAGCAAAATAAAGGATATATATTTAAAAGGATTAAGCTTTCATTATGTGAATGAGATTATGGAAGTTTTAGATATTGCAATACTAAAAGATAAAGTTAAGAAACCATTGAAAGTTTCGTAAATTGAAATATTAGATTTTTAGTTGATATTCCTTGTAAAATCCGTAAATTTATATTTTTAAAATAAATTAAAAATAGATGAAAATGGGAGCAGGTTTATTCTGGGGAGCTTTATTAATTCTTATCGGATTAGGAATTGTTATTCGCGTTGTTTTTAACATTAATTTCCCCCTCGTTAAATTCGTTATTGCATTCTTTTTTATTTTTATTGGAATCAAATTACTGGTTGGTAATTTTAATTTCTGGCATGGACATGTCGATGAGAATACAACTATCTTTAGCGAAAGCAAAATAGATGGCCAGGACGAGAATTTTAAAGAATACAATATTATTTTTGGTAGTTCGGTTATCGATTTACGAAATGTTGATCTTTCTGAAGGCTCGAAAGAAATTAAAATCAATACTATTTTTGGAGGAACAATTTTAAAAATTGATGAAAAAACTCCTGTTAAAATAAAAGCTGATGTAGTGTTTGCTAATGCTAAACTACCGAATGGAAATACTGCTTCATTTGGTACAGGAAGGTATGAGAGTGATACTTTCAACAGAGATACAAACCATATTTATATAAAAGCTGATGTAGTTTTTGGCGATCTTAAAGTTAAAAGTTATTAATAGTTTTATATATTATCTTTATATATTAAACAGGCTCACGATATATCGTGAGCCTATTTAATTCTGATCTTTCTTTTTGCTATTATGTCGTGAACCTACTGTTTTTTATTTGTCCACATCTATTTTTTAAAATAATCAAAAGCCTTTTTAATAGAATCTTTAACTTTATGTTGATTTTCTTCAAAACCGTCTTTCAATTTTTGCCAATTATCATCTTGCGATTCTTTAAGTTCTGTTAACTTTTCTTCAAGTGTTCCTTTGTGTTTTTTTATGTTTTCAACTTGTTCTTTAATTTTAACTTTAATTTCTTCATTTGCATGTTTTGCCTTATCTTCTAACTCATCAATCTTAACTGAAAAATCTTCAATCCAGATTTCGGCTTTCTCAGAAAAACTTTGTTTGTCGGTATTAACTATTTCAATGAATTCTTCAAATTCTGAAACAAAAATACTCCACTTTTCTTTGCTTGCATTTTTTAATTCATCAAATTTTTGATCCAGTTTTTCTCGTTGATTTTTAAGAGATTTTATTTTTTTGTCAAGTTCGCCTAACCCGCTTTTCGCATTGAGTTTTGCTTCAATAGCTTTTGCTTCAAGCTCATAAATTTTAGCCTTTAACTGTTTAACAATTATTTCAGCCCGCGTTTCATATTCATTTCTTGTTTTCATATGTTTAAATTATTGTGCCCTGACTAGAAATTGTGCCACACATATTTAATCATGCTCTTGTGTGTCTCAATATTTATCTCAGCCATTGGCTGTTTCATGGCTTGTTTAGTATTTATTGTGTTGATAATTAATGTTATAATATACAAAAAAATATACTGGATATCAAATTTTATTTTATATGATTATCGGATTGATTTCCTATTAATTTAAAAGAAGGTGCTAAGCGGCTATGTTTTATAGACTTTCCAGCAATTTAAAGATATTCAATTTATAAATAAATCCCTACCTGCAGCCAGCCAGGCGCTAAGCACCTAGCTTTCAGGGATAATAACAATTTATAAAATATGGATTAGGTTTATAATCCGATAGTCATATTATTTTAAATATTAAACCATAAATTAAATATTAAACCATAAATTTGTTAGAATGCCAATTATCAGGTAATTTGCTGTAATTAATAAATCTCGTAAATTAATTTAAACAATTTATGATTACTGTAACCGACCAAATGGGGCGAAGCGTAAATCTTATTCAAGGCCCGATTAAAATTATATCTCTTGTGCCTTCAATTACAGAACTGCTTTTTGATTTAGAGTTGGATAATCAAATAGTTGGGATTACCCGGTTTTGCATTTATCCAAAAGAAAAAGTAAAAAGTAAAACAATAGTTGGAGATACTAAAAATGTTGATTCAGATTTAATAAACTCGATAAAACCTGATTTAATTATAGCATCGAAAGAAGAAAATACAAAAGAGGAAATAGAAGCCTTAATGGATAATTTTAACGTTTATGTTAGTAATGTAAAAACTTTCAGTGATGCTCTTGAACTTATTAGAGATATTGGTATTTTGACTAATAAGGAGGAAGACTCAAATTTGTTAATTGAAAATATTGAACATCAGTTTAAACAATTAAAGAAGACTATTTATTCGAAAAAAAAAGTTGTGTACTTAATTTGGAATAATCCAATAATGACTATTAATAGTGATACTTTTATAAATGATATGTTAAATAGGGCCGGCTGTGAAAATGTTTTTGAAAACAGAAAAAAAAGATATCCAATAATTTCTGTTAAAGAAATTAGAGAAAAAAATCCTGAATATATGCTGTTGTCTACAGAACCGTATTCTTTTACAGACGATCATGTTGTAGAGTTTAAAAGAGATTTTCCTTTTATCAAAGTGATATTGGTAGACGGAAAGAAATTCTCCTGGTATGGATCGCATTTAATAAAAGTTCCTGCATATTTCAAACAAATGTATTAAGTTTGTTACATTAACTTAAAAATAAAATTATGGACAAAATAGCTGTATTCCCCGGAACATTTGACCCGTTTACGGTAGGGCATGAATCTATTGTAAACAGGGCACAGGTACTATTCGATAAAATATATATAGCTGTTGGTTATAACCCCAAAAAGGATGCATTATTTTCGCTTGATGACAGGAAAAAGTTTATTAATCAGGTGTTCGAGGGAAATTCGAAAATCGAAGTAATTCATTTCGAAGGCCTTACAATAGATATCTGTAAAAGTCTGGGTGCAAAATATATACTTCGCGGATTAAGAACAGCTGCCGATTTTGAATTTGAAAGGGCGATTGCCCAGGTTAATAAAGCTATGTACGAAGGAATTGAGACAGTATTCTTTTTAACTATGCCTGAACACACTCCGATAAATTCTTCAATTATCAGGGATATTCTCCGTCATGGTGGTGATGCAAGCAAGTTTATTCCTGCAAAAATGAAAATCAAGAAAATAAAATAATCATTGTAAAAATGCTGAGAAGTAAATTATTGATAATACTCTTTGTATTACCTCTTACGCTTTTTGCGGAAAAAGTAGTTTTAAAAGGGAATGAGCCTGAATATGCTGGCAAAACAATTACTTTTTTAACTTTCTCCGATCAAATTACTTATGCTGAAAAAAAGCTTTGCACTTGTGTTATTGAGGATAATGGAGATTTTTCATGTTCTTTCGAAACAGATGAGACAACATATGTATTTCTCCATTTAGGAGCATACGAAACTTTTATTTTTGTGGAGCCGGGTAAAGAATACGATCTCTTGTTCCCTGAAATGAAAGAAAAAACATTGGCAGATGAGCTGAACCCTTATTTTGAACCAGTTCGGTACCATCTGGGAATTGAGAACTCTTCAGAATCAGAACTAAACTACCAGCTTGCTTTTTTCGATGCTGTTTACTCTAAAATGGTCGAAGATAATTCATATTTAATTTACATTAAGTCAAGCAAACTGGATGTTGACGGATCAGTCCTAAAAGTAGATTCTCTTTTTTCAGATGTAACAAACAAATTTTTTAATGATTTTAAAAAGTATAAATATGCTTCATTCCGTCATTTGTCTTACCAGGAAAAAATGAAGAGTATTTCTAATACATACTATTTAAACAACGAGGTGTTATATGAAAATCCTGCATATATGGATTTATTTAACCAGGTTTACGATGAGTATCTTTTATATTTTGGAAGAACTGAAACAGGAAAACAGATATACAATGATGTCGGCAAATTAAAAAGCATAAAATCCTTAAAGCGAACTTTGGGTCAGAATTCGGTTTTAACAAATGATACATTAAAAGAACTTGTAATCTTAAAATGTTTACACGATGAATTCTATAACGACAAGTTTTCCCGATCGGCAATGTTAACTGTGCTTGACTCGCTTGAAGTTCAAACTAAGATAAATGAGCATAAATTAATTGCTAAAAATATTCGTGAAAAGGTTACTAAACTTATGGTTGGATATGAACCGCCTTTTTTTGAATTGCACGATTTGGACAGCAATTTGATTTCTTTAGATTCTTATAAAGGAAAGTATGTTTATTTAAGTTTTTGTACAACGATTAGTTATGCTTGTATTAAAGAGTTTGCCATGCTCGAAAAACTTTACGAAAATCATAAAGATCATTTTGAAATAATTGTGATTTGTATGGATGAAAATCTTACTCAAATGAAACGTTTTGTTGAAATGAAAGGATATCCATTCAAATTTTTGTACTATGGTAATCAACCTGATGTGTTTAAAGATTATGATATCAGAGCTTTTCCAACATATTATTTTATTGATAAAGAAGGGAAACTTGCAATTTCACCGGCTCCATCACCGGATCAAAATGCCGAGTTTATTATATTTCAGAAAATGAGAGCGAATGGTGATATTTAAAACTCAAAACTCAAAACTATATTATTTTACCCTTTTTTAAAACCTCAATAATTGAAGGGAAAGTATTATTTATAATTTTATCAAGATTATCAGTCTTTATCCATTTAGCTTCCGTAATATCTTCCTCCATTTGTGGTTTGGGTTCCTGTTTTCCCTTATGGAGCATTTCATACCAGTATGTTCGTTTCAGAATATTTTTCCCGTTTAATATATACGTATGATAGGTAATTTCAAGAAGTTTTAATATTTCAAGATTTCCTATTCCACATTCTTCTTCAACTTCTCTTATGGCTCCGATTTCCGGCAGTTCATTTTTTTCAAGTTTTCCTTTTGGCAAATCCCATTTACCTCGTCGATGAATCACTAAAATAGTATCATTATCAGCTTTTACCAATCCTCCGGCTGCTTCGATAAACTTATATAATTTGATGAATTTCTTAAAAGCATGATCAATATCTTTATAAACAATATATAAACTGTTTAATTCAGAATTATTTAAGAAAATATTCAAAGCCGTTTTCAGTTGCTTTTTATTCTTAAAGTAATGAATCTTAGTTCTGTTATTCTCAATACAATTATGATCATTTTCAGCAAAAAAAACTGTTCGATCCTTGTAAAAAACTTTATACATTTGTGGTATGGAAAATTTAGAGAAAAAAATTGCTCAATCACTATTACAAATTAAGGCAATAAAGTTGCAACCTGCAAATCCTTTTACCTGGGCTTCGGGCTGGAAATCACCTATTTATTGCGATAACAGAAAAACATTGTCATATCCTGAAATCAGAGATGAAATCAGAGACGGATTTATAAAAATAATTAAAGAAAAATATGGAACACCGGATGTTATTGCGGGTGTTGCAACAGGTGCAATAGCAATTGGTGTTTTAGTAGCTGAAGCAATGAATTTACCTTTTATATATGTGCGTCCAAAACCCAAAGAACATGGTTTGGGTAACATGATCGAAGGTGAAATTTCGGTAGGCAAAAAAGTTGTTGTTATTGAAGATTTAATTTCAACAGGAAAAAGCAGTTTAAAAGCTGTTGAGGTATTAAGAGATGCTAATGTTGAGGTTATAGGGATGGCTGCAATTTTCAACTATGGGTTTAAAATTTCTGAGCAAAATTTTAAGGAGGCAAAGCTTAATCTGTATACTTTAAGTAATTACGATGTTTTAATAAAAACTGCATTAGAATCAAAGTACATAAAAGAGTCAGATGTGGAAACACTTAAAAATTGGAGACTCGATCCTGACAAATGGGAAAAATAAATTTGTCCCGAAAGTTTTCGGGATGAAATTCAGAACTTTGAACTTAAAACTATTATGAATAAATATACAAGTAAGATTGGTAAGATTAATAAATCGGATGAACTGATTTATAATTTCCTTACAGATTTCAATAACTTAAAATCAGTGATACCTTCTGATAAAGTAAAAGATTTTGAATCGACTGAAGATACTTGCAAATTTAATATTGAGGGAGTTGGACAGGCCGGATTAAAAATCATTGAGAAAGAACCTGACAAACTTATTAAGATTACAAGTGATGGGAAATCACCTTTTAGCTTCTTCTTCTGGATACAATTAAAACCAATTGAAAATTTCGAAAATACAACAGCAATCAAATTAACCTTAGATGCTAATTTAAATCCTATGATGAAGATGATGGTTGGCAAACATCTTCAAAAGGGAATTGATGCAATGCTTGATCAAGTTGTGACTTTTTTTAATGAGAAGGTAAAAGAAGAATAATCTTCTAAATTACAAATTCAACCTCTTTAAAATCAAACTCCTTTTTCTCCTGGTCTTCAGTTAAAATTTGTAGATGCCCAAACTCATTAATGCCAGTTATTTTGGCTTTAAATATTTTATTGTTACTTGAGTAGTTATGAAATTCATTATACCTGTAAAGGCATTTTATATATTCGGCATTAATTTCTTCAAATTTTCCGGCTTTAAGTTTATCATAAAAGAAACGAATATTACTCCTTATTTTAACAATTTCCTGATCAATAGAATAAGTCTTTTTTGTAATTTGATTTAACGAAACAGGATTAGGAGCATCGCTTAAAAATGTTGTTTGATTAAGATTAAACCCAATACCAATAATACTTTGATTTATATTTGATCCTTTAATAATGTTTTCAATTAAAATTCCGGCAAGTTTTTTATTTTGGTAATATATATCGTTTGGCCATTTAATTTTAATATAATTTGTTTTTGCCTGTATATAATTAACAATACCTAATGATACTACTTTTGATAAAAGAAAGTTTTTGTCAACTGGTAAAAAATCAGGATATAATACAAGACTAAATAAAAGGTTTTTTCCTTTTTCACTTTCCCAGGTATTATTTCCCAGCCCTTTTCCCGAACTTTGAAATAAAGTAGAAATTATTGATCCTTCGGGATATTTTGATTTTTTTAAAAGATCAGAAAAATAATTATTGGTCGAATTTATCGAACTGAGTTTAATTATTTTTTGCCAGCTTTCCATTTCTATTTTTTTGTAAAGTTATCTTGAAATATGACAAAAGTTAAAAAATCATGACAATTTCTTTAAAAATGGTTCAATAAATCCTAAAAAAATGACAATTTTACCGTCTAAACAAATCATTACTTCTAACTGTTTAAAAGGAATGATTTTTGATTAGTGAAGACTTTCAGACATAAAATTTGGAAACAATAATCGGAAGATAAACAGAGTTTTAAAAATAAATGGTAATTTCATTACCTTTGCCAAAAAAATTGATTGAATGGTTAAACAAAAAAACAAGCTTAAATTAAATACACAGGAAATAGTTAGTGCAGCGATTGAAGGTATATTGAAGAAAAAGGGGAAGGCTACTGTAAGTTTAGATTTAACAAAAATAGAAAATTCAGTTTGTAAATATTTTATAATTTGTCATGGTGATTCAAATACTCAGGTTGATGCTATAGCAGATTCAGTTATAGAAACGGTACGAGAAGAAACAGGCGAAAAAGTTTGGCATAAAGAAGGTCTGAACAATGCAACATGGGTATTGCTCGATTATAGCGATGTTGTAGTTCATATATTTCAGAAAGAATACAGAGACTTATATAAGTTAGAAGAACTGTGGGCTGATGCAAAACTTACCCGGTATGATGACACCAAAAATAATGGAGAATTTTAATAATGGTTGATAATAAAAAAAATAGCAAGAAACAAACTAATAGGCCAGGTTCAGATAAGCCAAAGCCGAAATTTAATGTTTACTGGATTTACGGATTAATAGCAGTGGTTTTTATTGGATTGCAACTTTTAAGTTTTACGCCAAAACCAACTGAAATTTCAATGCAGGAGTTTGAGCGTAATATGCTTAAAAACGGAGACGTTGCAAAAATTGTAGTTGTTAATAAAGAAAGAGCTAATATTTATATTAAAAAAGATCGATTAACCGATGCAAGGTATAAAGACTTACTCGAAAATAAATTTGCTCGCGCTTCTGAAGAAGGGCCACATTTTTTCTTCACCATTGGTTCAATGGAATATTTTGAACGATGGATAAGTGAAGCTCAGGAAGATTATTTAAGAGGGGAGTATATAGAAATTAGTTATAAATCGCAACCTAATTATATGCGTGATATTATTGGATGGTTACTTCCAATTTTTATTATTTTGGCTATATGGCTTTTTATTTTTAGAAGAATGTCAAAAGGTGGTGGTGCCCCCGGTGGAGGTAATATATTTAGTGTTGGTAAATCAAAAGCTCAGCTTTTTGATAAAGAAAGCGATATAAAAGTTGATTTTAAGGATGTAGCGGGTTTAGAAGAGGCCAAAGTTGAAGTTCGCGAAATAGTTGATTTTTTAAAAACACCAAAAAAATACACAGACCTTGGAGGTAAGATTCCAAAAGGAGTTCTTCTGGTTGGTCCTCCCGGAACAGGAAAAACATTAATGGCAAAAGCTGTTGCTGGAGAAGCAGATGTGCCATTTTTCTCAATGTCGGGTTCCGATTTTGTTGAAATGTTTGTAGGAGTTGGGGCTTCGCGTGTTCGCGATTTATTTAAGCAAGCAAAAGAAAAAGCTCCATGTATCATTTTTATTGATGAGATTGATGCAATTGGCCGTGCTCGTGGAAGAAACCCAAATTTTGGAGCTAACGATGAACGTGAAAATACATTAAACCAGTTATTAACCGAAATGGATGGTTTTAGCAATAATGTTGGTGTAATTATTATGGGTGCCACAAATCGTGCTGATATTCTTGATAAAGCTTTAATGAGAGCGGGTCGTTTCGATCGTCAAATACATCTTGAGTTACCGGATATTAACGAACGAAGAGATATTTTTAAGGTACATTTAAAACCGATTAAAATAAAAACAAACCTTGATATTGAATTTCTCGCAAAACAAACACCGGGATTTTCTGGTGCTGATATTGCTAATGTTTGTAACGAATCGGCATTAATAGCAGCCCGTAAGGAAAAGAAGACTGTTGAGCGCCAGGATTTTCTTGATGCAGTTGACAGGATAGTTGGCGGCATGGAGCGCAAAACCAAAATTATTACTAAAGAAGAAAAACGAACCATTGCATTTCACGAAGCAGGTCATGCCACTGTAAGTTGGCTGTTAGAACATGCTCATCCTCTTGTAAAAGTAACTATCATCCCTCGCGGACGTTCATTGGGTGCTGCCTGGTATTTACCCGAAGAAAGACAAATTACAACACGTGATCAGTTATTGGACGAAATGTGTGCTGCTCTTGGTGGAAGAGTTTCAGAAGAGTTGATGTTTGGGAAAATATCAACAGGAGCAATGAATGACCTGGAAAAAATAACCAAGCAGGCTTATGCTATGATTGCGTATTTTGGAATGAGCGATAAAGTTGGGCATGTGAGTTTTTACGATTCTTCAGGTCAAACTGATATGGCATTTACAAAACCTTATAGTGAAAAAACTGCCGAACTTATTGATAAAGAGGTTAAGGATTTGATTGAAGAAGCCTATAAACGTTCTTTTGAACTATTGAAAAAACACAAAGACGGTTTAACTAAGCTTGCAGAAATCCTTTTAGAAAAAGAAGTTATTTTCGCTGAAGACCTTGAAAAGATTTTTGATAAACGACCATGGAAAACTCAACATGAAAAAGAAGCCGAAGTAAAAAAGGAACTTGAAGAGAAAAAGAAAAATAATAAACCTACCCGCTTGTCTGCCGAACAGGTAGGCAAGGCAGGTCCGTCAGGAGGAAAAACAAAAGCTAAAAAGCCTGTAAAAAAAGAGGGTAAATAGAATTTCAAATAAAATTTATAGAATTGAGTAATTTAGTTCAACGCACCATAACCGGGATAGTACTTTTAGTAGTAGTAGTAGGTGCAATAATATTTGGGAAAATAAGCTTTTTTATATTATTCGAATTGATAATAATTGGTGCAATGTATGAGTTTTATACATTAGCCGAAAAGAAAAAGTTTAATCCTTTAAAAGTTTACGGAATAGTAATTGGCACAACAGTTTTTGCTGCCAATTATTTTTTTGTAAATGATTTTATAAGTGCTCAGGTATTCTTAGCAATAATTCCGATAGTAATAAGTGTTTTTATAATTGAACTCTATCGTAAGTCAGAATATGTTTTTTTAAATATAGGATTTACTTTATTAGGTGTTTTGTATATCGCAATACCATTTTCTTTTGCAATTTACATCGTATTTTCAGATGAAATAAATTACAATTCACATTTATTACTTGGCTTCTTCTTTTTAACCTGGGCCTTTGATACTTTGGCTTATGTTTTTGGAGTATCATTTGGTAAACATCGTTTGTTCGAAAGAATTTCTCCTAAAAAATCTTGGGAAGGATTTATTGGTGGAACATTGTCCGGTTTAGGTGTAGCTTATGTAATATCAATATTTTATACTGAATTGAGCTTTCTTCATTGGGCTGTATTATCAGTAATAATTTCAGTTTTTGGTACTTATGGCGATTTAGTCGAATCATCTTTCAAAAGAAATATTGATGAAAAGGATTCCGGAAATATCTTGCCGGGACATGGAGGTGTTTTAGATAGATTTGATGCCGTGTTATTCACCTTGCCGCTATTTTATGTATATTTGCAGTTCATACAGTAAACTTTAATAATTTTTAAAATGACTATACATAAAGAAGGACGACCAATAGTTGCTCTGTTTTTTATTGTATTAATAGCTATAAATTTATTGGTGTATTATTTTGTTTCAAGCAATTTAATAGTAACCTTGGTATTAGGTATAGTATCCTTTTTACTTTTTTTATTTATTGTTCGTTTTTTCCGTAAGCCAAACAGACCTTTAATTACAGATGATAATACTATTTATGCTCCTGCCGATGGCACTATCATGGTAATAGAAGAAACCAATGAAGATGAGTTTTTTAAAGATAAACGAATACAGGTTTCCATATTTATGTCGGTTTGGGATATACACATAAATTGGTTTCCTATAGCTGGAATTATAAAATACTTCAAATATCACCCTGGTAAATTTTTAGTTGCCTGGTTACCAAAAGCTTCAACCGAAAACGAGCGTACTACAGTTGTTTTAGAAGATAAAAACAAAAGGCAAATTCTTGTTCGACAGATTGCCGGAATTCTCGCCCGACGTATTATTTCTTATGCCAAAGAAGGAAATGAAGCAAAACAAAATTCAGAATTGGGGTTTATTCGATTTGGATCTCGTGTGGATGTTTTTTTACCGCTTGATGCAAAAATTAATGTTCAGTTAGGTCAAAAAACCAGGGGGACGCAAACTGTTATCGCAACATTATAAAAGTTATTATTAGAATATGTATAATACTGTAAGGATTGATCTCGCAAAGTTTATTTGTTGAAAATTTTAAAACATAAATAATGTAGTTATGAGAAGCTTTATTTTTTTATTATTTATTATGCTAACATTTAGTTTAAAAGGGCAAGATGTTATAAAAACAGTATTTGGCGATGAAATTAATGCAAAAGTAATAGGAGTAAGCGAGGGGAAATTAAAATATCAGAAGACAAATGATCCAAATAATGCTAAATATTCAATGGATGTTACTAAAATTGATGAAATAATTTTTGAAGATGGAACAATAAAGAAATTTGGATTAGAAGTTGTAGACGAAGAGTTTAATGGTACTGAAATTAAAATGGAGGGTATTAACGAAGAAAAGATTCCGGAAATTCTATATTCAATTGCAGGAAAGGGGAATAAGGTGTTTTTGCAATCGCATGATGATAATGCAATTGTTCATGTAAAAAATGCTATAGAACCATGGGGGTATTGGGAAATTGCTTCGGATGATAAACAAGCAGATTTTATTTTAAAATTCTATCTTCGTTATGAAGGAGCTGGTGTATGTATTGTAAATGCTGCATTTGTCGATCCTAAAACAAATGATGTGCTTTACTCAACACGAGAAGTAACCTCTGTGAAAGGGCCTAAAGGATTTGATTTTAATACCAAGCGATCTGCAATGCGACAAATTGTAGAACAGATATTTAAACCAAATTTTAAATAATATTTTTTTTGAACACCCTTTTTTATACCAATGTAGGCTAATAAATACTCTGTCATTCCGCACTTGATGCGGAATCTATTTATTGATTGGCAGATTTCTGCTTTTGCAGGAATGACGGGTCTTACAGGGATTCTTAGGCATATTGTCGGACATTCATATAAAATATATTTAACTCTATTAGGATTTTATATTCTGATAGAGTATTTACTTTTAATCAAAATAGTTATCAATATTAATACGGTAGAGTTTTCCCTTATCGAAAATGAAAGTGTATTTTGTTCCTTCGCCTATCATTTGCAGGCTGTCTGACTTAAATCTTAGATTATCTGAGAATCTACTAGTGAATTCATCTTTAGTTATTCCTACCCGAATACCATTCTTTAATTCTATTTGTTTATTTAAAACTTTACCTGCAAGTAAAAATTCCTTTCCTTGATGCGTTTTATAAAAGAAAATCTCCGAATTTTTATAAGTAAGCTGATAGATGGTATCTGTTTTTTCAGGATAATGTTTATTTTTTCGTAATAGTTTTTTCGTATTAAACTTAGGATTGGTAAGATTGGAGAAATTCTCAATACTTTCTTTAAAACCAAATGGATTTTCCAAAAATTCTTTTTGGCTTAGTGATTTGTATTCAATAGTAGTTTTTTGTGTAGAACACCCAATCAGACCTATAATTACAATTACAATAATATATTTTTTCATCTGTTTGTAAATTGTGCCTGACTTTGATATTGTGTTACTGAGTTTTAATTATATTCTTGCCTGTCTGCCCTGACTGCCGTTAGGCAGGCGACAGGTAGATGTATCTCAATATTTATCTCAGCCATTGGCTGTTCATATTTAGCGTTTAGCTAAAATACGAAGAAATATCTATATAAAGAACAATGCTACACCGCCCACGGCAATAATTGATCCTATTACTTCTTTCAAAGTAATTTTTTCTTTAAAAAAGATAAGAGCCGGAGGGATAATTAAAACTGGAACAATAGCCATTATGGTTGATGCGACTCCTGTTGTAGTGTGCTTTACCGAAAGTAATGAAAAAGATACTCCAAGGAATGGTCCAAAGAAAGCACCTATGCTTAATCGTTTCATTGCATCCCTATTTTTTACGGCTTCAATAACTTTTTTCCATCGTCTCATAAAAACAAATATTATTGCAAAACCAACGAATCCGGTAATTACTCTAATTTGTGTTGCTGCAAAGGGATCAAAATCCTGCATTCCGTATTTGCTTAAAACCAATCCTGCTCCTTGTCCAACAGCACCCCCAAAAGCAAGTAGAATCCCTAAAATAGGATATGAAAGTTTAATTTTATTTCTCTTCCCGCCTGCCGGACGGGCAGGATTTTCTTTTACATTTTGAGTTTTAGATTTTCTATCCAAGACCACAATCATAATTCCCAGAATGGTTAAAAACATTCCCAATAAATTTTGAGGTGTTAGGGTTTCTCCTATTAAAAGCCATCCAAAAAAAGCTGTAATTGGAGGTGTAAGTGACATGATTAACATGGAAA
>JAIORB010000038.1 GCA_021108325.1 Bacteroidales bacterium
GCAAAAATATATACTTCGTAAGCTCCCTGTAATAATGCTCCGTTGTTGTCCCAATACACAATAACATCTAAATTTTTATTTATATAATCAACAGGGCGTTTTGCCGAGTAAACAATTTCTTGTCCTTCATATTCGAACAAATCATCTTCAGATTTTGCTAAAATATAATCATCCGGACCAGCAATTCGAACATAAATATCACGTTCGCCGGCATCTGCCAAAACATTTTCTTTAATTCTAAAGTTAACTTTAATTTTTGCAATTTTATTTATTTTATTATTTGCTTTTCCTCTTTTATTAAGAGGAATTGCTTCAAGGTTTTCTGTTCTTAAAGCACTTGCTAATTCAACTTTACCTGAAAGATCTTTGTTTTGTTCTTCAAGTTCTACATTTACTGATTTAGCAGCCTTGATTTCATTTTTAACCAGAATGTTTTCCGCAACTAATTCCTGATTCATTGTATTTAAAGAGTCAATTTGTCGAACATAGCTTTTTGCCACTGCGCGCAAAGTGCCAAGTTCGTTTTGCATTTGTTTGATCTTTGAATAGTTTATTGCTTTTACTGTTTTTATTTCTGCTAATAAATCATCGATTTTTTCTTTTTCAATTATTAATTGAGCATTTATAGAATCATTGTCAGTCATTAAATCATCATAGCCTGTACGTAATTGTATCAAGTGTGATTGTAGCGAATCTTTTTCTTCGGTTAAAACTGTTCTTATTTCGTCTGTTGTTTGACGCTGATTAATGTATAAAAAGGTTACAACAGCTAAAAGTGCAATAACCAAGAAAAGGATAAACATTAATCCACTTTTATTTTTTTGTGGCGGAACCGGAGCCTGATTATTTGTTTGTTGTTCGTTTTCTAAATTTTGATTTTTGTTTTGCTCTTCCATTTTCATTTTAGGTTAGGGTTTATTAAGTTGATTTGCAAATGTATATTATATTTTCAATAACATCAATAGCTTATGGTCAATAAACGAATAATTTCACATAAAATTATTTATTCTTCTGCTTCTGTTTCTGCCATTAAATAATAAACCCCTTTTATAACGACTTCTGCTTTTAGGAGTTCTTTATCTAAATTCAAGATTTCGCAGAAATCATTTTGAACAACTCCTTTTTCGATTTTAATTCGTTTAAACGAATTATCTTTTTTAATAAAGACAAACGATTCTCCTTTTAAATCAACAACTGCGTCATTAGGTAAAGTAAATGCTTCTTTTTCGCTAATATTTATGGATGCATTGACATACATTCCTGGTTTAAAATTTTTATTATTGTTTTTAATATGGCCTGTTACAGTTATATTTTTATTGGTTTTATCAACAATATTTCCAATATGATTTATTTTTGTTGTGTATACAGAGTTTTTATTATTCGATACCTGGAATTTAATTTCCTGATCATTTTTTAAATCAGCAATATGTTCTTCGGGAACTGACAAACAAATTTGCAGTTTTGATGTATTAACAATTTTAGCAATGTAGTTTTTTGATTCAAGATATTTGCCCTGTTTTGCATTTAATTGTGAAATATAACCGCTTATTGGTGTCTTAATTTTGAATTCACTTACAAACTCACCCTTATTAATATTCTCCAAATCAATTCCAATTAGTTCTAACTGCAATTTTAGGGATCTAAAAATTGCGTCATTAATTAAGTAATCAGTTTGAGCTTTTTGCATTTTTTTTATTGAAGATGCATTTTCAATGGTTAATTCTCCCTGTCGCTTAAATTCTTCTTCGAATTGCTCTTTTTTAATTTTTGCTTCTAAATATTGTTGTTGTAATTTTATAAAATCAGGATGTTGCATAATTGCCAGTACAGAACCTGCTTTAACATAATCGCCGGAATAATAAAATAATTGTTTAATAAATCCATTTATTGGAGGCGAAACAAGTGCTGTGTTTTGCGGGAGGACTTCAATCGTCCCTGAACATTCAATATAACAAGGAAGTGTACTTTTTTTTACAAATCCTGTTTGAATATTATTTTGCTTAATTTGTTTGCCGGTTAATTCTATCGAATCCTTTTGTAAAAGTTCTTCAGACAGATTTGTTTTATTCTTATCCTTGTTTTTTAATGAACAGGAAAAGAGAAGGATTGTAAGAAAATATATAGGAATATTTTTTTTCATCTGGAAACCATTTATTTAGTGTAAAATTCTAGTTTTATTGCTGTTTCGTTATATCTGAATAATGAGTTCAAATATTCAAGTTTAATGTTTTGTGCAGTTGTGATACTTTGTAAAAACTCAAAATACTCTATTTCTTCTTTTTCAAATTGACTGCTGGCTGTTGAAATTAAAAGATTTGCTTTCTTCAAAGCATTTTCATGGTAATAAATCAAGTCGTTTTGTATTTGATCTAAATGAATTACCAGGTTTTCAATTTCTTTTTCAAGATTAAATTTTTGATATTCAAAAGTATTCAAAGCTTTTTCTTTTCCGATTTTTGCTTCTTGTACTTTTGCATTTTGTGGTAAAAACCATAATGGAAAACGAATACCAACATTCCATCCCGAGAAACCATTTATGTTGTTTATTTGCTGGTTAAAATATCCTGCCGATATTTCAGGAAAATATTTTGACCGTTCAATATTGTATTTAATGTTTTCTGTGTTATACAGGTTTTTGTAATAATCAAGTAGTATCGTACTGCTAAATCGATTATTTGGGTCAGTCCCGGCAGGTAATCGATAAATAACTAAAGAATCCGATTCAGGAATAAAATCACCATCGATATTCATTATCTGTTTTAATTTGTTTTCGGCAATAATTAATTCTTCAGTAATTTTTAACAGGCTGTTTTTACTGGCAGCATATTCTGTTTCTACCAGAGTTTGTTCCAGTAAACTTGATTCTCCTAATTCGTATTTAAGTTGAGCAATGCGAACAAATTCTTTATAAAGTCTGGCTTGTTCCTGTTTTATTTTAAATTGATTAATCAGGTAAATCCATTTGTAAAATGCAATTTTTGTTTGAGCAATTATCTCTTTTTTAACAATTCTGTAATTTATTTCTGAAAGATTAATTTGATGATCAGTAAATTTTGAATTTTGAAGATGAGTTAAAACGGATCCAAAGTTTTGATTTATTTCAAAAGAATGATCAATATTAGTCGAATACATTTGACCCTGCCGATAAGTAAATTCAGTTGACGGAAAATTTACTATTCCTAACTTAGTTGATTTGGCAGCTTCAATAGAAAGTTGCGCATTTTTTAAAACAGGGTTGTTTTTTGAAGCAAATTCAACTGCCTGATTTATTGTGAGTCTTGATGTCTCAAAATTGGGGTTTTGAGAATAAATATTAGATGTTATATAAAAAATAAAGAAAGTCAGGTATAATGTTTTGCACAAAAAAACAGCAATTTTATTAAGCATAATAATAGTTATTTAGCTATGTCCTATAAGGGTCATAAATTTAATACATTTTTCTGTTAATTTTACCCCCGACTTCATACATATTGTTGTTAACCTTACCTTTGTTTTTAAACAAATAAGTGAATATGCATATTCAGTATTTAATATTTTACGCAAGTTGCGTAACACAGAATGTGTAAAAAAGACCTGTAAGTTTTATTTTATTGCAGATTGCTGTTTTAAACTTCGGTATAAAAGGAAAAATCCTATTAGTATAAATGGTATACTTAACCATTGTCCCATATTTAATGACATCCCTTGCTCAAAATTAACCTGAACTTCTTTTATAAATTCAATAAAAAATCGAGCGGTGAAAAGAAGAATTAGGAACAAACCAAAAATTAATCCTTGTTTTAATTGAGCTCCTTTTTTATTGTAAATAAAATAGAGCAAAACAAAGATTATTAGATATGATAATGCCTCATAAATTTGTGTTGGGTGTTTGGGCAATACTTCACCATTACGAATAAAAATAAAACCCCATGGTAGTTCTGTCGGGTTACCATAAATTTCGGAATTCATTAAATTTCCCATGCGAATTAAGAAACCTGCTAATGCAACAACTATTACAATTCTATCCATTGTCCATAAATATGGTTTTTTGTGCTTTTTAGAAAAAGAGTAAATAGCTATTAATATACCAACAGCTGCACCATGGCTGGCTAAACCACCATGCCAAATTTTAATAATTTCCCATGGATTACTTAAATAATAATCGGGTTGATAAAATAAACAATGTCCTAATCGCGCACCAATAACTGTACCAATGGCCATATAAACGGTTAATTTATCTAACAACTCAATGGTTAAACCTTCTTTTTTAAACATTTTTTGCATGATTATATATCCAAAAAAGAAAGACGACGCAAATAATAGACCGTAATATCTTATTGAAAGTCCCCAAAAACCAACAATTTCCGGATCAACATTCCAGTTAATATAGTTTAGTAACATTTTGATTTATTTTATTTAATGTACAAATGTATGAATTTTTTTATGTGCTTATTAGAATTAAAGCTTAGCATTATGTTATTAAATGTTAAATATTAGTTTCTTGAATATTTTTTAAAAGGAAAACCATAACTGTTTATTAAAATAAACTTTTTAAGTTTGTAACTTGTAATTTTGAAAAGAATCATGAAGGTTAACAGCATACAAAAGCTTATTTATTTATTGATAATTAGCGCCATATTTTTTAGCGGATGTGCAAAAATTGTTGCGCCTACAGGCGGACCAAAAGACGAGGATCATCCACTGATAGTAGAAATTGACCCTTTGGACAATACCGTAAACTTTGATAGTAAAAAAATAAATATAACGTTTAACGAATATATTCAGTTAAAAGATTTAAATAACAACTTGATTATTTCACCTCCAATTGAAGAAAAACCAGAAATTAAGGTTAAAGGAAAAACATTAGTCATTGAATTTATGGAGGAATTAAAGGATTCTACAACTTATAATATTTATTTTGGGAATTCTGTTCAAGATTTTAATGAAGGAAACCCAATCGAGAACTTTCAATATGTTTTATCCACAGGTTCTTATATAGATTCTTTATCAATAGAAGGCCAGGTAATAAATTCATTTAATTTATTGCCGGAAGAAGGTGTTTTCGTTATGCTTTACAAGGATTTTGAAGATTCTGTTCCTATAAAGCAAATACCTCTTTATATTTCAAAAACAAATGAAGAAGGAATATATAGAATTAATAATATCGGGAACAATCAATATAAATTATTTTGTTTAAGAGATTTTAATAAAAATTATTTATTCGATTTGCCAAACGAAGATATTGCTTTCTTGGATTCGTTAGTGGGCTTTGAATTAATAACAGAAACAAAAATTGACACTATTTTTAAATTGGATTCTAGCTTAACAGATTCTGTTGAAAATTTGCAGGATAGTATTTCTATAATTGATAATTTTGAGGAAGACACCCTGCTTTTAAAACAGGTAATAAGAGAAGATTCTATAAGCGTTGAATCTGACAGCTTAGTGCATAAACCAGAAAAAGAGATAGATTCGATAATTATTGAATCGAATTCATATTTCCCTGTTCACAATTATGTTTTAAGACTTTTTACCGAGGAGCGGGAAGTTCAGTATTTAGCTAATAACACAAGAGACACAAAGCAAAAAATAGAAATCGTGTTTAATAAACCCGTAAAAGATAGTATAGTATTTACTATTGCCGATACTATAATTGAAAAGGAATGGTATATTAAAGAAACAGGGCTTAATAACGATTCTATTATTTATTGGCTAACAGATAGTACAATCTTTAATAAAGAGGATATAACATTTGCTTTAACCTATCAAAAAGAGGATTCCAATTTAGTATATCAGTGGAGCACAGATACTTTAAAAATGAAATATTTTGAGCAGGAGAAACCTAAAAAGAAGAGTGATGAATCTGCCGATACAAGTTTAAAGTATACCCTAAATATCAAAAACAGGGGCACTTTAGATTTAAACAGTCAATTGAATTTTATTTTTGAAAACCCTCTTCAATCTTATGATACATCAAAAATAAATCTTTTTGCAGTTATTGATACTGTAGAATTTCCAGTTGAGTTCAATTTTTCAAAAGATAGCATTAAGCTTAGAAGATATCAATTATCTGTTGATTGGTGCGAAGACACGGTTTATAGATTAGAAATATTCCCTAATGCGTTTACAGGCATTTATGAATCGGTGAACGATACCAATATCATAGAATTCCAAACACAAAAACGAGATTTTTATGGAAAAATTTTAGCAGATATTACAGGTGTAGATTCTTCATTTCAAATTATTTGTCATCTTATTTTACCGGGTAAAGACAAAGAAACGATTTATAGGAAAAAAATTATATCAGAAAACCGGATTGTTAAATTTGATTTCTTGCCTCCTAAGGAATTTATGTTTAAAGTAATTATTGATAAAAACTTTAACAATGAGTGGGATACGGGCGAATATTTAAAGTACATTCAGCCTGAGGAAGTATTGTATTATGAGGAAAAAATTAAAGTCCGCTCCAACTGGGATATTGAAATAAACTTTAATGTAAATAAATAATTTTAGCATGTCTGTACTTCTTGAATTTGCTATGTTTCCAACAGACAAGTCTGGTGATAGTGCCAGCGAGTCTGTAAGTAAAATTATTGATATGATTAACAAAAGCGGGATAACTTATAAATTAACCGCTATGGGTACAATAATTGAAACTGAAACTCTTGAAGAAGCTTTAGCAATTGTAAACCGATCGTATCAAGTTCTTGAACCCTTTTCGAAAAGAGTTTATTCTACTATTACAATAGATATTAGGAAAGAAAAATCGGGTCGGTTAAATCAAAAGATCAGATCGATTGAATCTAAAATTGGGAAAGTCAACAAATAAAACACTTATTGTTTTTCGATAAAAAGTGAACAAAACAGTTCTTTTTTACGTAGAAATATAATACCTTGTCGCACCCTAATTTATTAATTAATATTTGTTTAAAACCCGAGTGCTATGGTTAAACGCATTGTCTATATATTGTTTCTGGTCTCTATTTCAGTTGTTGTATTCTCTCAGCAAAAAATCAAAATCGATTTAAAACAAGCTAAACAAAAAACAAAAAATACAGAAATAGTTAAAAACATTTCGAATGGACTAATACTATCAGAGACGATTTCTACTTTTGAATTAGTTGAGAAAAAAACAAAAGAAGGTTTATTTAGTCAGTTGATATCGGATGGAATGAGTAAAACTTTCGATGAAGGGAAACCAGATTTGCCGGTTGTTAACAGACTTATCGAAATACCATTTAATTCAGATGCTAAAATAAAAGTGATAAGTTTCGATGAGGAAATTATTGAGTTAAAAGATTATGGCTTAACCAAGTTAATTATTCCGGCTCAACCTTCACATGAAAAAAGTAAAGACATAAAAGATGTTCCTTTTATTAAAGATCAGGTAGTTTATAGTAAAAACGAATTTTTTAAAAAAGACATTGTTAAGTTTGAAGATAAAGGATATTTACGCGACAAACATTTAGGGTATATAGAAATTTCTCCATTTGCGTATAATCCGGTTACAAATACTTTAAAAATTTTAAATAATATCGAAATAGAAATATCATTTATTCCAAAGCAGAATATTAAACATCAAAGTACAGACAGGTTAAAATCTCCATATTTTGAAAACATAGCATATAACACAATTAACGAAATTGAAGATACAAAAGCTCTTATTAGTGGTCCGGTAAAATATGTTATTGTTTCTGACCCTATGTTTGAAGAAACCTTACAAGCTTTTGTAGATTGGAAAACCATGAAAGGATTTAATGTTGTCGAAGCATATACTGATGATGCAGATGTTGGAACTACAACTACTTCAATAAAAACCTATTTACAAGATTTATATGACAATCCAGACGATGGCGTTTCTCCAACTTTTGTTTTATTGGTTGGCGATGTTGCACAAATACCTGCTTTTAGCGGATCAGGACACGTAACTGACTTATATTATTGTGAATATACAGGAGATAAATTACCGGAAGTATTTTATGGAAGATTCTCAGCAGAAACAATTGAAGAATTACAGCCACAGATTGATAAAACACTTGAGATTGAAAAGTATGAAATGCCAGATCCTTCATATCTAGATAATGTTGTTTTAGTTGCAGGTGTTGATGGAACTTATGCACCAACCTGGGGTAATGGAGCAATTAATTATGCAAATGACAATTATACAAATACAGAAAATGGTATTACCTCTTATTACTACTTATATAATGATAATAGTGGAGTAATGGCTTCAAATAATTCAGGAGCTTCTGCGTCAATAAGAAGCTATATAAGCTCAGGTGTTGCCTTAGCAAACTATACAGCACATTGCAGTTCAGACGGGTGGGCTAATCCTGGTTTCATAAGATCGCATATTGATGAATTAACAAATGAACACATGTATCCTTTAATAATAGGGAACTGTTGTGAATCAAGTACATTTAATACTAATGATTGTTTTGCAGAAAAGATATTAATGGCTGAAAATAAAGGCGCTGTTGGCTATATTGGAGGTTCAAATAGTACTTATTGGGATGAGGATTACTGGTGGGCTATTGGTGTATCTTCAATTACCGCAAACCCCACATACGAAGACAGTGAATTAGGCGCGTATGACAGGTTTTTTCATTTAAATGAAGAGGCAAAAGAAGACTGGTATATAACCCAGGGACAAATCAACGTAGCAGGAAATTTAGCCGTTGAGGCATCAACATCTTCACTTAAAGCTTATTATTGGGAAATTTATCATCTTATGGGTGATCCTTCTTTAACTCCTTATGTTACTGTTCCCGAAGCTTTAATTGCATCATATAATTCAGAAATTATTACTGGTTCTTCTAGTTTTCAGGTTTCTGCCGAAGAAGATGCTTATGTTGCAATTTCTAAGGATGGCGTATTGCTTGATGCCCAATTGGTTGGTGCTACAGGTGTTGTTGAATTATCTTTTGATCCATTGGAAGAATCCGGAATACTTAATCTGGTAATAACAAAACAAAATAGGCAGCCAACAATTGATGAAATTACGATTGTGCCAGCAACAACTCCTTATGTACTTTTAGATTATTACATAATTGATGATTTATTGGAAAATAATAATTCCGAGGTTGATTTTGGAGAAACAATAAAGCTGGATATTCAGTTAAAGAATTTCTCTGACACCTACGATGCATTTAATGTTATTGCTAATTTAATATCTGTTGATACTAATGTTATTCTGATTGATTTTGTTGAAACATTTGGAACAATCTTAAAAACAGATTCATCATTATTAGAAGCATCATTTACAATTGATTTCAAAACTAAATTCTCTGATCAGCAAAAAGTGAGTTTTGATTTAGAAATTTCAGGTGAGGATGTGGGTAGTGTTGAATACACATGGAACTCTAAAATAAATTTAACAGTAAATGCTCCTGAATTAGAGATTGGAGATTTATTTATTGATGATGCTTCTGGTAACAACGATGGCATTGTAGATCCGGGTGAAACCGTGAAATTTCAATTACAGATAGAAAATGAAGGACATGCAGCTATTTCCAATCTGAAAGGAATTTTAGATTATATTAATGGAAGTTCGTATATTTCAATTTCAGATAGTACAACTGATGCATTTACTTTGAATGCAGGACAATCAGACACCATTGAATTTGAAATATCTGTTAGTGAAGATGAGTCAGTTGCTACACCTATAGAAATTAAATTTACATTGCAAGATAGTTTGTTTAACCATTATTCTGTATCTGAAACAAAAGAAATTGTTATTGGTGAAATTTCTGAATTTTTAATTTCAGAAGAAGGCTTACATGTTATTACAACAGAAATAGCATTGTTTTATGATTCAGGAGGGCCGGACGCAGAATACTCTAACTCAGAAAATTATACTGTCACATTTCAACCTGAATATTCAACCAATAAGTTAAAAGTAGAATTTTTATCCTTTAGTGTTGAACCTGATGGTAGTAATTGTTATGATTATTTAGAAGTATATGATGGAGAAAATACAAGTTCAACATTGATTGGTAGTTATTGTGATGCAAATCCTCCAACTATTATTGTACCAACAAATGATTTAGGTGCATTGACTTTTAAGTTTTATTCAGATCAATCAGTTACACAAGCAGGTTGGGAAGCAGAGATTTCTCAAGAAAATACTTTTGATCTTAAGTTTTATGTTTCAGATAATGACGAAGCCATTGAAAATGCTACAGTAAATTTAAGTGGGAATGAATTATTAACCGATACAAATGGAGAAGCCCTGTTTACTTATGTAACTGGGAATATAACTCATCCTTATACTGTTACAAAAGAAGGATATAGAACAATTGATAATTCATTAATTATTACAGAAGATACTGTAGAGAATATTACTATGGAATTTATTGGTTACAATGTAACGTTTAATGTTACAAGTGGGGATAGTAAAATTAGTGAAGTTAAAGTTGAATTTAACCAAGAAGAAAAATATACTGATACCGATGGACAAATTATATTTACAGAAATTATGCCAGAAGAAGGTTTAAAGTTCACTTTAAGTAAATATGGTTTTTGGGATTATGACAGTACGTTGAATGTTGTTGATGCTGATGTTGTGTTTAATGCCCGACTGTCATCCACAACAGGATTTATTCCAATAAAAGAAAATAATATAAAAATTTACCCGAATCCATCAAATGGAATATTTAACCTCGAAATTAATAATGCAGAAAATAATACTTATACGGTAAAGGTTTTCGATATAATAGGAGTGACTGTATATTCAAAAACAATAACAGGAACGTCTTATATTAAAGAACAAATTGATATTGCACATAATGCAAAAGGAATGTACTTTTTGTCTATTGAATCTGATAATGGATCTGTAATAAGTAAGCGAATAATTATAAAATAAATTTGCGAAAAACATTTTTAACCCGGTCAAATTTCTGATCGGGTTTTTTATTTCTGTAAAAATTAAGATATTTATAATCCAAATAGATTCTTGTAATGAAAGAAGAAAAAAAAAGATTCTTATATAGCCTGATTTTTCCTGCATTGTTTCTAATAGTAATATGGATGGTTAAAATTTCAGAAATACTTTTAGATATTGATTTTGCATTTTTAGGAATTTATCCGTTAAAAGTTAAAGGATTAATAGGAATTATCACAGCTCCTTTAATTCATTCAGATATTGGGCATCTCATAGCCAACAGTATTCCAATATTAATACTTGGCACAGGGCTTTTTTATTTTTACAATAAGATTGCTTACAAAGTGTTTTTTTTAAGCTATTTTATTGCCAACATCTGGATTTGGTTTGGCGCAAGGCAAGCATATCATATTGGTGCAAGTGGCCTTGTATATAGTTTTGCAGCGTTTTTATTTTTCAGTGGTATTATAAGAAAAAATGTAAAATTGGTGGCAATATCTTTACTTGTGGTTTTTCTGTATGGAAGTATGATTTGGGGCGTACTGCCAATTCAACCACACATTTCCTGGGAGTCTCATCTTTTGGGAGCAATTGCCGGAATGATGCTTGCGATTTATTATAAAGACAGAGGCCCAGGTAGAAAAGTATATAACTGGGAATTAGACAATGAAGAAGACGATGAAGATAAATATTGGGAAATTGATACTGAATCAAATAATCCAAATGATGAATCAGGCTAAAAAGGTGCTAAGCGGCTTATTCCATAAAAAGTCACGAAAATTGCATTTTATTTTTTGTTTGTTAATAAATCCCTGCTTGTGGCAGGCAGGCGCTAAGCACCTTAATTGCAAAACCTAAATAATCCAAATGATGAAAAATAAAATTTTATTGATAGCAAGCTGTTTTTTTATTGTTACAATAGCAAAAGTAAACGCCCAAAATAAAAATTATGTCAAAACGGGGATTGCCAGTTTTTATGCCGATAAGTTTGAAGGAAGACAAACGGCTAATGGTGAAATCTATTATCATGCAAAGAAAACAGCAGCTCACAGAACATTGCCATTTGGAAGTATTGTTAAAGTAACAAATCTTGAAAATAACAAGTATGCTGTGGTACGAATAAATGATCGGGGGCCATTTATAGATAATAGGATTATTGATCTTTCAAAATCTGTAGCACAGGAATTGGGAATCGTTAAAAAAGGTCTGGCAAAGGTTAAAATTGAACTTATTGCTTCGACTGATGATTTGCCGGGTAATAAACCCTCGGCAAAAAAGAAACTTCAAAATAAAATATACTATAAAGTAAATGTTGATGTTGTTTCACCAAGTGGCAAAGGAGTTCAAATAGGCAGTTACAAAGATGACGAGAATGTATTTAGGTTGGCTGAGGGATTAAAAAAGAAATATAACGAAGAAGTTTTCATTGAAGTTGCAACAATAAAAAAGCAAAAAGTATATCGAATTATTTTGGGTAATTACAATTCTGATACACAGTTAATTTCATTAAAAAAGAAACTTTCAAAAGAATACCCCGACTGTTTTATCGTTACATTTAAAAACTAATAATGTGTTCTAAAAACTCATTAAACACCCAAGGCTTAAAATTAATCAAGATGTTTAAAAAATGATCTTTCAAATATCAATATATAGCCTACTCCAATAGTTATGGAAGAATCTGCAATATTAAATACAGGTCGAAAAAATATAAACTCCTGATTTGCCCAGAATGGGAACCAACTTGGATAATGACCATTAAATATTGGGAAATAAAACATGTCAACAACCCTACCTTGAAGCCAAGCAGAATAGCCTCCGTCACGAGGCATAAATTCAGCAATTTGATAAAAACTCTCATCGAAAATAACACCATAAAAAATACTATCGAGGATATTCCCTATAGCTCCTGCCATAATCAGTGCAATACTTATAACGACCATTTTAGGCGCATTTTGCTTAATGAGTGTTTTTAAATACCATCCGATACCTATTACAGCAATAATTCGAAACAGAGTTAAGAAAATTTTACCGTTTTTGCCCCAAAACTCCATTCCAAAGGCCATACCGTTATTTTCTGTAAAATGAATTATAAACCAATTACCAAGAATTTCATACTCTTGTCCTAAAATCATATGTGTTTTAATCCAGATTTTTAGAGTCTGGTCAATTATTAACACTAGTAATATAAGTACTAAAGATTTTGTTGTAATTGATTTCATTATTGCGTTTTTTATTTGAGCATAAAACTATTAAAAAGAGTCGAATAATAAAAAATGATTGGATCGTTTTGACCCAATCATTTCATAAAATATGTTAAAAAAGATTATCGTTGATTTTTCTTAGCATCAATGCTTAAAGTAGCATGCGGAACAGCACGAAGTCTTTCTTTAGAAATCAATTTACCTGTTTCACGGCAAACGCCATAAGTCTTATTCTCAATGCGAATAAGTGCAGCTTGTAAATGCTGTATAAACTTCTGTTGACGCTGAGCTAATCTTCCGGCTTCTTCTTTAGATAGAGTAGCTGCACCTTCTTCTAAAACTTTAAAAGTAGGCGAGGTATCTTCAGTATCGTTGCTTTCGCTATGAGTAATTGTCTTTTTCAATATGTCGAAATCTTGTTTGGCTTTTTCAAGTTTTTGTAATATTATTTCTTTGAATTCTGCCAACTCTTCTGCTGTATATCTTTTCTTTTCCTCCATAATTCATCAATTTTAAGTCGATCTAAAGATAACAATTATTTTTATTCAAAAAAGCAATTGTTAACTTATCTTGTCGATTTTAATATACGTTTTTATCTCTTCGGTAATCTCTACTAAATGCACGGTGTTTTGCTCGAATTTATCTACCAAACCTATTGATTTTGCTAAGGTTTGAGTACTTATATAATCACCGTATTTTTCAATAGCCTTGTTTATTAAATCGTGTTTTTGTATTTGTATTTCAATTTTATCCGTTACCTCAAAATTGCTGTCTTTTCTAATATTCTGAATACGATTTATAAATTCTCTCGCAATTCCTTCTTCTCTTAACTCGTCAGTAACTGTAATGTCAAGAGCGACAGTTAATTTACCGTCATTTGCAACTAACCAGCCCGGTATATCTTCAGAAGTTATTTCAATATCTTCTAAAGTAAGATTGATCTTTTCTGTATCAACGCTTAGTTCGTACTTTTCATTGCGTTCGAAAGCCACTATTTCTTCCTGTGACATTTGTGTAACAGCCAGCGAAATTTGTTTCATTAATTTACCATACTTAGGACCTAATGTTTTGAAATTTGGTTTGATTTTTTTCACCAAAACACCTGTTGTATCAGTAATGTATTCAACATCTTTTACATTTACTTCTGCAAGGACTAAATTCCGAACAGCTTCGAATTTTGCTTGTAACGATTTATCCAAAACAGGAATCATGAGTTTACTTAATGGCTGTCGAACCTTGATGTTTACTTTTCGACGTAATGCAAGAATCATAGACGAAACTCGCTGAGCTATGTCCATATTTTCTTCCAAATCTTTATCAATATATTGCTCATCATATTTTGGAAAATCAGCAATATGAACCGATTCAGTTAAGTCTTTTTCTGTAATCGAATTTAAATCAGTAAATAATTGATCGGCAAAGAAAGGTGAAATTGGAGCCATTAATCTTGCAACAGTTTCCAAACAAGAATAAAGAGTTTGGTAAGCTGCAATCTTATCTTTAGAATATTTTCCACCCCAGTAACGTTTACGGTTTAATCGAACATACCAGTTACTTAAATTTTCGGTAACGAATTCCTGAATTGTACGACCTGCACGAGTTGGTTCATAATTTTCATAATCGGTTTCTACTTCTTTAACAAGCGAGTTCAGTAACGAAATAATCCAACGGTCAATTTCAGGCCTTTCATTTACAGGTATTTCTTCTTCTGTATATTTAAATTCATCAACATTTGCATATAAGGCAAAGAACGAATAAGTATTATAAAGCGTTCCGAAAAATTTACGTTTTACTTCATCTAAACCACTTGAGTCAAATTTTAAATTATCCCATGGTTGTGCATTAGTAATCATGTACCAGCGTAATGGATCGGAACCATGTTTTTCAATTGTTTCGAAAGGATCAACAGCATTACCAAGTCGTTTCGACATTTTTGCACCGCTTTTGTCTAAAACCAAACCATTCGAAATAATATTTTTATAAGCTACTGAATCAAATAGCATTACTGCAATTGCGTGCAAAGTAAAGAACCATCCACGAGTTTGATCAACACCTTCGGCAATAAAATCAGCAGGGAATAAGCCCCCTCCAACTCCCTTCCCTTGGGGAAGGGCTGGGGCTGGGTTAAATAATTCTTTGTTTTCGAAAGGATAATGAAATTGTGCATAGGGCATTGCTCCCGAATCAAACCAAACATCAATAAGGTCTAATTCACGAGTCATTTTATGTCCATTGTCCGACACAAGATATATTCCATCAACATACGGTCTGTGCAAATCAATTTTTTCGTAATTGGTCTTTGAATTATCTCCAACAATAAAATCAGCATATGGATTTTCTTTCATAAATCCTGCTTTAACAGATTTTTCTATTTCTTCGAAAAGCTCTTTAACCGATCCAATACATTTTGTTTCTGTTCTATCTTCTGAACCCCAAATTGGTAATGGTGTTCCCCAGTAACGAGAACGAGAAAGATTCCAGTCTTGTAAGTTTTCCAGCCATTTACCAAAACGGCCTGTTCCTGTTGATTCCGGCTTCCAGTTAATGGTTTTGTTCAACTCGATCATTCGATCGCGTGAAGCAGTTGTTTTAATAAACCATGAATCCAAAGGATAATAGAGAATAGGTTTGTCGGTTCTCCAGCAGTGTGGATAATTGTGAACATGTTTTTCAATCTTGAAAGCTTTGTTTTCTTTTTTCAGCATCACAGAGATATCCACATCTATAGTCGGATCATTTTCTGATAGCTTAGGATCATACTCGTTCTTTACAAATCTTCCGGCGAAAGGTTTGTATGAATCAATATTAACGTATTTCGAAACAAATTCAGAATCCAGACTTTCTATCGGATACATTCGTCCTTGCTTGCTAACCAATGGATGCATTGTACTTTCCTTATCGTAAACTACCAATGGAGGAATGTTATTTTGTTTTGCAACACGGTCATCATCGGCTCCAAAAGTTGGAGCAATGTGAACTATCCCGGTTCCATCTTCGGTAGTAACATAATCACCGATTATCACACGGAAAGCTTCACGTTCCGGCTTAACCCAGTCGATTAACTGTTCATAATAAACTCCTTTAAGATCTTTCCCTGTATATTCAGAAAGAACTTTGAAAGGAACTTTCTTGTCACCTGCTTTATAATCTTCAAGACTTAATTCTTCGGATTTTTTATCGAAATGAGCATTAAATAAATCTTTTGCAAGAACAACCACAATTGGTTCTCCGGTATATTGATTAAATGTTCTGACTTTAACATATTTTATTTTTTCTCCAACAGCTAAAGCCGTATTCGAAGGTAATGTCCATGGAGTTGTTGTCCAGGCTAAAATGTAAACACTTGTACTGAGCAAAGTCGAAGTATCAGTATCGTTAAATAAAAATTCTGATTTTTCATTTTTAACAACTTTAAACTGGGCAACACAAGTTGTGTCTTTAACATCTTTGTAACAACCCGGTTGATTAAGTTCATGCGTGCTTAATCCTGTCCCTGCTGCCGGCGAATATGGTTGTATGCTGTATCCTTTGTAAAGCAATCCTTTATCAAAAAGTTGTTTTAATAGCCACCATAAAGTTTCAATGTATCTGTTATCGAAAGTAATGTAAGGATCATCCATATTAACCCAGTATCCCATTTTGTGTGTTAAATCTTCCCACACATCGGTATATTTCATTACTTCTTTACGGCAAGTATCATTGTATTCGTCAACGGTAATTTTCTTTCCAATATCTTCTTTAGTAATTCCCAGAGATTTTTCAACGCTCAACTCTACTGGTAGTCCGTGAGTATCCCAGCCGGCTTTGCGTTTTACCAAAAAGCCTTGCATGGTTTTGTAACGGCAAAAAATATCTTTAATGGCACGTGCCATTACATGATGAATTCCCGGCATTCCATTAGCTGATGGCGGACCCTCGTAAAACACAAAAGTAGGCTTGCCTTCACGTGTAGTTATACTTTTATGAAATGTATCATTCTTATCCCAACGTGCAAGAATATCTTTATTTACTTGCGACAAATCTAACTGCTTATATTCTGGAAATTTCTTAGTCATTGATATTATATATTTTTATGGTCTACAATATTTTAAAACGTACAAAGATAGACTTATGTACAATAAAATGCAATCAAAAATTTATCACTCATTTAATTTTTTGATGATATGAGTGAATAATATCTGAGTTTAGTTTGAAAAGGTGCTAAGCGGCTAATTTTATAAAGTACATAAAAATTAGAAATCTTATCATTAGCATGTTAGTAAATCCCTGCCTGTGGCAGGCAGGCGCTAAGCACTTAAAATGTAATTATTTTAGTTTTAGATTGAACGCATATTTAAAACAAAGAAATTAGAACACTGATGATATAAGAAAAGCCCCATAATATATGAGGCTTTCAATATATTATTAATTGGTTTTATTTAGTTAATTGCTGTTTCACAATTCGCGCAACATATTTCCCAATAATATCGAACTCAATATTTACAACTGTCCCGGCTTTAAATTGATGGAAATTAGTAATATCATAAGTAAATGGAATAATTGCTACTTCAAAAGATTTGTCTTTTGAATTTACAACGGTTAAGCTTACCCCATTAACAGAAACAGAACCTTTTTCGACCGTAATATAATCTTCCAGAGAAGGATCATATTCGAAAGTAAAATACCAGCTTCCATCAGCTTCACGAACATTTTTACAAACGGCTGTTTGATCAACATGACCCTGAACCAGATGGCCATCTAGCAAGCTGTCTATCTTCATACTGCGTTCAAGGTTCACTTTATCATCAACCTGAAGTAATCCAAGATTCGACTTGTCTAAAGTTTCCTGAATTGCCGTTACTGTAAAAGTTTTATTATCTTTGTCAACTTTAACAACAGTTAAGCATACTCCATTATGAGCAACACTCTGATCAATTTTTAATTCATCTGCAAAAGAACAATGCATAGTAATATGTAAATTGCCTTTATCTTTTTCAAGTTTTACAACTTTAGCAGCTTCTTCAACTATACCTGAAAACATAATCGTAATTTTAAATGTTAAATTTCTGCGAATTTATGAAGATTTACATGATTAGCAAAGTTATTTTAGAGTTAAGGGTTTCTCATAATGAATAAATATTTTATACTTAGCTTTGTTAAACTAATTTGAAGAATAACTGTTTATAAAAATATGGCAGAAATTGACAAACGCATTGTTAAATTTATAAATAAACATCATGTATTAACTTTAGCAAGCACAAAAAAAAACATTCCTTATTGTGCTAATTGCTTTTATGTTTATTTCGAAGATGAAAATATGTTGGTATTTACTTCAGATCATGAAACAAAGCATGCACAAGATGTATTAAACCAAAGCATTGTTGGAGGTTCAATTGTTTTAGAAACGAATGTTATAGGAAAAATTCAAGGAATACAATTTCAGGGAAAAATGTATGAACCAAACAACGATTTGTTGAAACAAGTAAAAGCAAGATACCTGAAAAGATTTCCGGTGGCTATGCTAATGAAAATCAATTTGTGGGTTGTTGAATTAAGTTTTCTTAAATTTACTGATAACCGTTTAGGTTTTGGTGAAAAGTTAATTTGGGGAAAAGAAGAATCAGAAAATATTTCATAAAATGATTTTAGTTACAGGTAGTACAGGCCTCGTCGGATCACATTTATTATATGAGCTGACAAAAAAAGGCGAATCGGTTAGAGCGCTAATTCGCAATAGTAAAAAGATCGACTTAGTAAAGAAAATGTTTTTGTATTATTCGAATGATTCTGAAAAATTAATTCAAAAGATTGATTGGGTTGAGGGTGATATTCTTGATTTGTATTCATTGGAACAAGCATTCTCTGACATTAAAAATGTGTACCACTGTGCAGCTATAGTTTCTTTTGATGGTAAAGACAAAAACCAGTTGATAAATGCCAATGTGCATGGAACCGAAAATGTGGTTAATCTCTGTTTGAGTAATAATATTGAAAAACTTTGTCATGTTAGCTCCATTGCTTCGTTAGGTGAATCTTTAAATGGAGAACTTATTGATGAAAATTCGAAATGGACCTCATCCAAATCTCATTCGGCTTATTCTGTAAGCAAGTTTAAATCGGAAATGGAAGTATGGAGGGGAATTAAGGAAGGCTTGAACGCTGTGATTGTAAATCCGTCGGTTATTTTAGGCCCGGGATTTTGGAACTCAGGTAGTGGTTCGTTAATTACTAAGGTGGCTAAAGGAATGAAATATTTCACAACCGGAGCAACTGGTTTTGTTGATGTAAGAGATGTAGTTGATGTTATGGTACGGTTAATGAAAAGCGATATCAGTGATGAACGGTTTATTCTGAATGCTGAAAACATGAATTACAAGACTTTATTCGATAAAGTGGCCGAAGCTATGCAGGTTGACAAACCTAAACGGAAAGCAACAAAGAATCTTTTAAAAGTTGCTGTGTTTTTAGATAAAGTTGCAGGTATGCTAAGAATAAAAAAACGGGAGATCACGAAAGATATTATCAGGGCAAGTTTATCGGTATCGAAATATTCAAACGAAAAAGTGAAAAAGGCAATAGGTAAAACTTTTTTACCTATTGAATCAAGTATCGGTGAAATTGCCGAAAAATTTAAAAAAGAAGTAACAATAAGCTAATTATCAATTAATAATGATTAGTTATTATTGTAAAAAACATTAAAATAATATGAAAAAAGAAATTAAGAAAAAAGGAAAAAAGAAGGGTAAGAAGAAGAGCTTTGGAATGAATAAGCAGATGCTTACAAATAAGATAATTGGATTGTTTACAAATAATCCAACCAAACTATTTAATTATAAACAAATAGCAAAGCGTTTTGAAATAAAAGATGATTCAACAAAAGGTTTAATAACTGCTATTTTATACGAATTAAAAGATTCCGGGACATTAGTAGAAATATCTCGTGGCAAGTTTAAAATTACAACTCAGGGCGGATATATAACAGGAAAAGTTGACCTTACAATGAGAGGTGCGGGATATATTGTTTCCGAAGAATCAGACGAGGATATTTTTGTAACGCAAACGAATTTAAATCACGCATTAAATGGCGATATTGTTAAAGTTTATTTATATGCTAAAATGCGTGGAAAACAGCCGGAAGGTGAAGTTGTTGAGATTATAAAAAAATCAAAAGAAAATTTTGTTGGTGTTGTGGAAGTTTCAAAAAATTTTGCTTTTATGACAGCCAATAGTAAACAAATGCCTTATGATGTTTTTATTCCCTTACCTAAACTAAAAGGTGCACAAAATGGTGATAAGGTTGTAGTACGAATTACCGAGTGGCCCGAAAAATATAAAAATCCATTTGGCGAAGTTGTAAATGTTTTAGGTAAGCCTGGAGAAAACGAAACCGAAATGCACGCTATTTTAGCTGAATTTGATTTACCTTATGAATTCGATAAAAAAGTAGAGCAAGCAGCTAATAAAGTTTCAGAAATAATTACAGAAAAAGATTATAAGGCTCGTAGGGATTTTCGTGATATCACAACATTCACTATAGATCCGGCCGATGCTAAAGATTTTGATGATGCTTTATCAATTCAAAAACTGGGAAATGGAAATTGGCAAATAGGTGTTCATATTGCTGATGTAACACATTATGTTACTCCGGATTCAATAGTTGAAAATGAAGCTTTTGGGCGAGCAACTTCTGTTTATTTGGTCGACAGGGTTGTTCCAATGATACCGGAGAAACTTTCAAATATGGTTTGTAGCTTACGGCCTAATGAAGAAAAACTTTGTTATAGTATTGTTTTTGAGCTGGATGAAAATGCCGACATTCTGGATCAGTGGATTGGACGAACCATAATCAATTCTGATAAACGATTTGATTACGAAGAAGCACAGGCTATAATTGAAGGTGGTGTAGGAGAATTTAAGAGTGAATTACTATTGCTAAATGATTTGGCAAAAAAAATTCGGGCTCGAAGATTTAAAAACGGGGCTATTTCTTTTGAGCGCGTAGAAGTAAAATTCGATATTGATGAAAAAGGCAAACCTTTAGGAGTATTTTTTAAAGAACATAAAGAATCGAATCAATTGATTGAGGAATTCATGCTTCTGGCGAATAAACGTGTTGCTGAATTCATTGGTCAGGTAAAAAAAGGACAGAAAGCAAAAACTTTTGTATATAGAATTCATGATAAACCGGATCCTGAGAAACTGGAAAGATTCTCGAAATTTATACAGAGATTCGGATATTCTATAAATACTTCTGGTCATAAAAACATTACTACTTCAATAAATGATTTATTAGACGAAGTTCAAGGCAAAAAGGAACAGAATGTAATTGAAACATTAGCAGTTCGCTCAATGGCAAAGGCAATATATTCTACAAAAAATGTTGGACATTATGGCTTGTCATTCCCATATTATACTCACTTTACTTCACCAATACGACGTTACCCTGATATGATGGTTCATCGTATGTTAACCGATTATATTAAGGGTGAAAAAAGTAAGAATAAGGACAAATATGAAGATATGTGTAAGCACTCTTCCGAAATGGAAAAAAGGGCAGCCGAAGCTGAACGTGCATCAATAAAATATAAGCAAGTTGAATTCATGAAAGAGCATATTGGTGAAGATTTTGATGGAATTATTTCGGGCGTAACAGAGTGGGGCTTTTATGTAGAGCTAAATGAAAGTAAATGTGAAGGCCTTGTTCATATTCGTGAGTTAGATGATGACTACTATTTTTTCGATGAGGATAATTATTCAATTATTGGCAGGAGGAATAAAAAAACCTATCAACTTGGAGATCCTGTGAAAATTAAAATTGTAAAAGCTGATTTAGAAAAAAAGCAGCTTGATTATACCCTTGCATAAATCATAAAATTAACCTTTACCTTAAATTTGCAGCAAATTTCCTAAAGAACTGACAGTCACGGGGTGACTTAATAAAAAAGATATACATAACAGTCTTTATATCATATAATTACCCCGTGACTTGCGGATTTAAGGCTTCAGAAAAAATGGGCAAAAAAATTTGCACCTAACTTTTTATGTTGTATTTTTAGAACTCAAACTAAGAATATTCGAAAAATGATAAAAGAGCATATCTTAAAAAAGCAAAAATTAATAAAACTCAAGATTGTGAGTGTTGCTTCGCATGTTTTTAGTAAACTCGGATTTAAAAAAGCAACCATGGAAGACATAGCTCATGCTGCCGGAATGGGGAAAAGTTCAATTTATTATTATTTTACAAGTAAAGAAGAAGTTTTTGAAGAAGTAGTAAAAAAAGAGGCTAATGCCCTGAGTTTAGAACTTGAAAAAAGAGTAATTAATGTAAACGATAATCCAAAAGATAAAATCAGGAACTATATTTTTATAAGAATGAAATATCTTAAGGAAATGGTTAATTTCTATGAGGCATTAAAAAATGATTACCTGGGGAATCTGGTTTTTACTGAGCGAATCAGAAAAAAATATGATAAAGAGGAACAGCAAACAATTAAAAATATTTTAGAGGAAGGCGTAAATCAGGGAGTTTTTAATATAACAAATACAAAATTTACGGCTATGGTTCTTGTCACCTTTCTAAAGGGCTTGGAAACAACTATGATTATTGAACAGGAAATAGACATAAAAAATCTGGAAAAAAATCTGGATGACATTCTTCATGTACTTTTTTATGGAATGATTAAATCATATTAGTAAGATGAGATTAAAATTTAAATTACTTTTATAAATAATAAAAAACCCCGGGAGCAAGCCGGGGTTTTTTGTTTTAATCTTTAAAGAGATCTTTTTCCTTAATTTCTATAATTTTTCCGTATTTTTTTAATTCTTCAAGATCAATTCTTTTTTTATCACCAACAATTGCAATAACAACAGGTTTGGTTTTCAAGTTCTTTTCATTGAATTCAATAATATCATCAAATTCTAATTTACTATAGATTTCTGAATTAATTTTTGCAGGATCGTCATTAAATCCTTTTCTTTTCCAACCTACAACTGTTGTACTTAAATTTCTATAATTAGGTTTGTCAATTATTGATGATTGTATAAGATAATCTTTGATCATAGGCATTCGTTCAGATTTCTCAGGCATTTCGCGAATAAGCCCATTGAAAGTTTCAAGTGCTATAAGCGTTTTGTCTGCTTGTGTTCCAACGTAACCCACGAAATAGCTTTGACCATTTATATTTATTGGTGTACGAATTGATGCCCCGGCTGAATAGGCTAACGAACGATATTCCCTTATTTCCTGAAGAACCAAGCCCGAGAATCCTCCGCCAAAATACATTTTAAATGCATCGATATAGGCTTGTTGTTCAGGAATGTAATCGTCTTGATTAGCAAAGAAATAAATTTTACTCTGAAGAGCTTTTTTCTTATTTACCAAATAAATAATATTTTCCTTATACTGATTAATTTTTAATTCCTGTGGAGATTTGGTTTTGTTTAAATCGGTTGCCAAAGTTAGGTTTGTATTCATTATTTCCATTACTTCATCTGGGCTTTTCTGCCCGACATAATGAATCTCTGTTTCAAATTGAGCAGCCTTGTTAAAAGCTTCTAATAATTCTGCTGTAGTAAGTTTCTTAATTTCTTTTAATGTTAGCCTGTCAATATAATCTGATTTTTCTTTGTATTTTACATACTCAAACAAAGCATCTGCAACACCATCAGCTTCAGCCTTTTCCATTTTCCTGTCAGCTTTATTATTTTCTAAAATATTGTTAAGCTTATTTTCTTCTAAAGCAGGATTGTTTATCAAATCATTAATTAATATCAATGCTTCTTGTAATGATTCTTCTATACCTTCAATGTTGATTGTTATATAGTTATTATCGGAGTATATTGAATAACTGCAACCAATTTTGCTAAATTCTTGTTTTAATTCACTTACCGATTTAGTTTTAGTTCCTGCATAATTCATTATATCACCGGCATAA
Organism: Bacteroidales bacterium; assembly: GCA_021108325.1. Lineage (GTDB taxonomy): Bacteria > Bacteroidota > Bacteroidia > Bacteroidales > UBA12077 > UBA12077. Next base: position 23,979 of record JAIORB010000038.1, read on the forward strand.
TCGAGCAATGGAATTTCTATTTTACCTGCTCCGAATTTTATTTCTAATGAAAAAATATCGTTAACCGGATTATTAACATGATATAGATGTAAATTTTCTTTTATTTCTTTTGTTATAACATCTTTTTCAAAATCAACATAATCAGGTTCTACAGCTATCATTGGTAATGATTCTAAATATTCAGCAAATTCAGATTTAGCATCGGTATTTGAGATAACAGGTTCATAATCCGGCTTCTCAATTTTTTTGGGTTTTGAAAATCCCATTTTGGAATGGAATGCTAAAAAGTTATTGGCGAAATATTTGTTGGCTACATCTATTACATCTTGTTTAGTAATAACTTTTATTTTTTCAGGATAGCCGAATATCTCATCTAAATCTTCATTTTTCACAAAAGCGTCACTTATTAAATAAGCTTTGCGTTGTGGGTTTTCTATCGATTGCTGAAACTCAACATATAAATCTTTTTTTGCAGCCTCAACTTTCCAATCGTCAAAATTACCGGCTTTTAAATTTTGTAATTGCTCTAATACAAGCTCTTCAGCTGAAATAAGTTTTTGCCCAATAATTTTAGGAACAAAAAATACAAGAGTTGCTCCATGATCGTTATAAGGTAAAGGAATTACTCCTGCAAACATTAATTTATTATCGAGACTTAAATTATCTAATAAACCGGACTGATTATAATTTGATAAAATATTCTGAGCAATATCCAGGGCTATTTTATCCGGATGGCCTTTGGGAACAGTTCTAAATCCCAGCAATCCCAATTTTATCGGGCTTAGTTTTGCTTCAACAAATTCACGACCATCAAAAGGTTCTTCTTCCCATACTTTTGGTTCAGGCACATCCCCTGATTCCAATTTTCCGAAAGTTTTATCAATTAATGGTTTTACTGTTTCTGAATCAAAATTCCCTGATAGTATCAAAGCCATGTTATTCGCAACATAATAGTTCTTAAAAAATTCATACATTTTAGTTAACGAAGGATTCTTTAAATCATCAATTGTTCCTATTATTGTTTGTTGGCCATAAGGATGATTTTTAAAGAAATTCTTCTGGAATTTTTCTATCAGATTTGACATGAATTGATCGGAATACATATTTTTTTCTTCGTAAACTACCTCAAGCTCCGATTGAAAACCGCGAAATACAGGCTCTTTCATCCTGTGTGCATTAAGCTCCAACCATTTTTCAATTTGATTTGGAGGAAAAGAGTTATAAAAGACTGTTTGATCAGGGCCTGTTCCTGCATTTATATTTTTGCTTCCCATACTGTTTAGTACATTGCTAAATTCATTTGGAATAGCATACTCATTTGCTTTAACCGATTCTTCGTTTATTAATTTTTGAATAGTTTTTCTTTCTTCTTCATCTGTTGTTTTACCTAACTTGTCGTATAGTTCGAAAATTTTATCAATATGTACCTTTTCTTTTTCCCAATTTGTTGTTCCAAGTTTAGTAGTTCCTTTAAAAAGTATGTGTTCTTGGTAATGAGCCATTCCGGTAGCATCTGCAGGATCGTTTTTCGCACCGGCTTTTGTAACCACCATTCCAAAAATTTCAGGAGTATTGTGGTCTTCATTTAAATATACGGTTAATCCGTTTTCAAGTTTATATTCTTCAATGTTTTGCCCTGACAAAGGCTTTAAAAACAAACCCAGCAAAAGGCTCAGTATCAAATAAATTTTAATTCTCATAATACATCATTTTTATAATTATTAATTTGGTTACAATTTTAAATTAGATAACGAAGATAATAAAATGTTTGTTGTTTATCAATAAAAAGAAATTTGCTAAAAGACGATTAAGAATTTGGTTCGTTACATATGGTAACCTTTATTAATTCGTTCGCATCAAAATTTCCATATCTTTTCAAAGGCAAGGAAAAACTTTGAAGGACTATCGGGATAATGCAAAAAGTTTTGACGAAGAATTTGGAAAGATATGGAAACCCTACGGGAATAAAGATAACAAATAATCTGACTGCGTTATATTTTTTTTCAATAGCTATGGATATTCAAAAAAAATATGCCTTGTATCTTATTCATTATCTTTATTTTTTGAAAGAAACGAATTAATAGAGGTTACCATATATAAAAAAATAACTATCCGAATAGTTACCTAATGCAAAGATTGATTTTATATCCATATTATTGATATTAAACAAAAATTCTTATCTTGCCAATTACTAAAAACTAAAACTATTGAACATGAAAGCTAAATTATTTTTTACTGCTCTTTTATTGGCGATATTTTTATCTCCTGATTTATTTGCACAAGAAGCCGATAATGTCCTTGGATATTGGTTAACACAAGAAGGGGATTCTCAGGTAAAAATTTTTAAAGCAAAAGATGGCAAATATTATGGCAACATAAAATGGCTTGATGAACCAAACGAGGAAGATGGTACAGCAAAAGTTGATGATGAAAATTCTAATCCGGAATTACAAAAGCGCCCTATTCTTGGATTACAACTTTTAAAATCTTTTAATTATGATGAAAAAGCTAAGGAATGGGTTGATGGAACAATTTATGATCCAAAGAACGGAAAAACATATAAGTGTTTTATGTGGTTTGAAGAGGGAGATGACATTACTTTACATGTAAAGGGTTTTATTGGATTTTCATTGCTTGGAAGAGAAGTTGAATGGAAAAGAGAAGAAAAATTAAGAGAATAAATGACCTTAAATATCTACAGAACCCGCTTTTTGCGGGTTTTTTTATCTAAAAAATTATGAATAAAAACGAGATCATTAATAAAACCGTAGAATTTGTAAAAAACAAACTTGAAGGGGATAGTTCCGGTCATGATTGGTGGCATATTTATCGGGTATGGAATATGTCTAAAAAGCTTCATAAAAAAGAAGGCGGAGATTTGTTTATTATTGAGCTTGCGGCATTACTTCACGATGTAGCTGACTGGAAATTTTATAAAAATGAAAGTGAAGGCCTAAAAATTATTAGCGATTGGCTTGTTCAATTAAAATTATCAAATGGCATAACTGATAAGATTATTCATGTGATAAAGAATGTTTCATTTAAAGGTGCTGGTGTAAAAGATAAAATGGACACTATCGAGGGCAAGATTGTACAGGATGCCGATCGCCTGGATGCAATCGGGGCAATTGGAATTGCGCGAACATTTGCTTTTGGGGGTAAATTTGGCAACGAAATGCATAATCCTGAAAAAAATGCTGAACTACATAATAGTTTCGAAGAATACAAGAACTCCAAAGGAACAACCATAAATCATTTTTACGAGAAACTATTACTTCTTAAAAGCAGAATGAATACTAAAATTGCAAAAGATATTGCTCAAGACAGGCATCATTTTATGGAAGTTTTTTTGAAACAATTTTATGATGAGTGGGAAAATTTAAAATAGTATTGTTAACTTAGAGTAAAGATAGTTTACAAATGAACTTATTTACTCAATATTTAAACGACTTTTTCAATCTCTTTTTCCCTGACTTATGTATTGTTTGTAATTCGCATCTGGTAAATCAGGAAGAACTAATTTGTACGAAATGTTTATATAATTTACCCAAAACGAATTATCATAAAGAAATCGATAATCCTGTGTCACAATTATTTTGGGGGAGAACAAAGCTTGAATATGCAACCGGTTTTTTTACTTTTAGCAAAGGTAGTAAATACCAGGGAATGATGCATAAGTTTAAATATCATGGTAACAAAGAAATCGGATATGTCCTTGGAAAATCTTTTGGGAATCATTTAAGAAATAGTGTTTTTAATCAGATTGATATAATCATTCCTGTTCCTTTACATAAAAGCAAACTGAAAAAACGCGGATATAATCAGAGCGAATGGATTGCAAAAGGACTTTCTGAAACTATGCAAATACCTTTGGATGTTAAATCATTTATTCGTTCTGTTGCAACAGAAACACAAACCCGTAAATCGAGGTTTGAACGATGGAAAAATGTTGAAAAGATCTTCAAAGTTACAAACGAAAATGCCTTAAAAGGATACCACATTTTGTTAGTTGACGACGTAGTTACAACCGGGTCAACATTTGAGGCTTGTGCAAATGCAATTCTGGAAATTGAAGATACCAAAGTTAGTATAGCTGCATTGGCTGTTGCTTGATCAGGTAAACAATTTTACTTTTAATGAATATCCGGTAATATACCTAATAATTCCTATAAGACCTGTCATTCCTGCGAAAGCAGGAATCTTCTAATAAATAAGTAGATTCCGCATCAAGTGCGGAATGACAGAGCATTTATTGGTCTACATAGGTATGAAAGCGGATATTCATATTACTTTTTAACTAAACTATTTCCCCCATCTTTTATAATCAACCTCTAAGTCAGCTAAATCTAATACTCTGTTAATTACTGTTGATACCACATCTTCAATGTTTTTAGGTTTCGAATAAAACGAAGGTGTTGCAGGACAAATTATTCCTCCTGCTAAAGTAATTGTTTCCATATTTTTAATATGGATTAAATTGTATGGGATTTCTCTGGGAATCAAAATTAACTTTTGTTTTTCTTTTAAAATAACATCTGCAGTCCTTGTAATTAAATCATCTGATGTTCCATTTGCAATTCGCCCAAGAGTTCCCATTGAGCATGGACAAATAATCATAGTATCATATTGAGCTGACCCCGATGCAAAAGGTGCATAAAAATCATTAACATCGTATTGTTTGAAGGGATAATCATTATATAATTTATTTTCCAATTCATATTCCCAAATCTCTTTGGCATTTTTCGAAAAGACTATACCAATATCTTCAATTTGATTCTTAAGTTTAAGAAACTTATCGAAAAGTAATTTGGCATAAATCGATCCGCTTGCTCCTGTAATAGCTATTATTATTTTTCTTTTTTTCATCTGTTTATAATTTCATCTTTTACCAAAGTTGGCTATTTGATAATAAACAGCAAATGTAAGTGCATTGTTGTACTGGCCTCTATCTAAAAAATGAACCTGATCTCCCGGATGATTTCTTATTGGTAAAATAGAATAATTAAAACGCACATTAAAAAATAGATTTTCAATTATTTTGTATTCTACACCAGCCAGACCAGAGAATTCAAATTCGTTAAAAGGAGGATCAGCAGGTTCGTCGCCAATACGATCTTTATTTTCGGTAGATTTTTGTAAGTATCCGACAGCTAATCCTATATTCGCGCTGAACTTATCTAAAAAATTATATTTTAAAAAAACAGGGAGTTCAATATAATTTAATTTTGATTGGTAAAAAACGTTTTGATCTTCACTTTCCCATTTACTGCCTTTTTGAATATACTTTAACTCCATTTGAGCATCAATATATTTATTAATTTTGGCATTGGTATAAATCCCGAAAGACAAACCTGCCTTATGATATCCACTCGATCTGTCACCATCGAGCTGCGATGCAGACAGGCCTCCGAAAACACCGCCACCAAAGGTTTGAGCAAATCCGACTTGACTTATTAGTAATATAATTATAATAAAAAGAGATTTTTTCATAGTCTGAGCTTATATAACAATGATTTAAAATTACTCAAAAAAGAGAAACTATAATTGAATAAATTAAGGTTTATTAGCAAACTTTAACTTTTTCCGCCCGTATAGATAGGTATAGTTTTTGTTATTTTGTATTTAGATAACAATTAATAGCCTTGCTTATGAAAAAGTTTTTACTCATTATAATTTCTGCATTTATTTTTGGATCCGTATTTGCAAGTCAAAACAGCAATTTAAATAATCCTTTTGGTGATCAAAATCAGAGTGATTCCACCAGTATTAATTTTTATGAGCTACAGAAATTAAAGTTATATCCCAATCCTGCTTCTAGTTATTTATTCATCGAATATGACATTATTTTTGTAAAAGAAGCTAAACTTCAAATTTATAATTCCATCGGTGCTATAGTATACACTAAAACTTTGAAAGAAAAACAAGACAACATTAAGATTTCAGTGTCTGATTATAAGAATGGATTATATTTCTGTTCTCTTCAGATTGATGGAAAGCTTTTAAATACAAGAAAAATCCTAATTAATCATTAAACTTGAAGTGCCTAAAGTTTAAAATGTCTATAATGCCTAAAATTCAATTTCTTATAATTTTATTTTCAAAATCAATAATGGTTTAGATTCTTCTAATTTGTACGTTTCCTTGTTCATAATTTTGTAAACTTTATATTTTAAAACCTTTCTTTCAAGCTATAAAATTTATAATTAAAACTTTGTGTTGCTTCCTAATTGCTACAACACTCCTTATTATCTATTTTAAATAACTTTAGGCATTTTTAATTTTAGTTCACTTTAAGTATTTATTTTTTAATATATCAATTAGTTTTTGTACTCCTGTTCCTGCTTTTTCCTTAATAAAGCTTACATTTTTGTATGATGTATGAATATCATTAGGATCAATCAAAAAAATTGGAATTCCCTTAGGAGCATAGTCTAATAGCCCGGCTGCCGGATATACATTTAAAGATGTTCCTATAACCACAAAAATATCTGCTCTTTCGCATATCGAAGCAGCTTCGGCAATAGCAGGGACCGTTTCTCCAAACCAGACAATATGTGGCCGAAGTTGCGACCCTTTTTCACAGGTGTCGCCAAGTTTTAATTCCCATCCATCAATATCATAAACCAGCTTAGGATCAATAGTGCTTCTGGCTTTTTTAAGCTCTCCATGTAAATGGAGAATATTTTTACTTCCTGCTCTTTCGTGTAAATCGTCAACATTCTGAGTTACTATGTGTAAATCGAAATATTTTTCAAGTTCAACCAGTCCTTTATGACCTTCGTTTGGTGATGCCTCTAAAAGCTTTTTTCGGCGTTCGTTATAAAAACGCATAACCAATTCCGGACTATGTTCCCATGCTTGTGGACTTGCAACTTCCATTACATCGTATTCTTCCCAAAGACCTCCCATGTCACGAAAAGTTTTTATTCCACTTTCGGCACTGATGCCTGCACCCGAAAGAACTACTAAATTTTTCATATCATTTATTTTGACATCCAATTTAAAAATTATTGATCGTATTTAAAAGAAGTTTCCTTTTTAATTAAATAATCAAAAATTTGCATCGAATTTTTAGTATTTTAGCTGATGCTCCAATTTCAATAAGTTGCTGAAATACTGATAAATAGTTTTTAATGATAGATCATAGCACTATACAAAGAATAATTGATACTGCCGAAATAACTGAAGTTGTTCAGGATTTTGTTAATCTTAAAAAGCGTGGTGTAAATTACTTGGGTTTATGTCCATTTCATAACGAAAAAACACCATCATTTACAGTCTCACCATCCAAAGGGATTTATAAATGTTTCGGATGTGGAAAAGGAGGAAATGCGGTTAACTTTATAATGGAGCATGAACATTTAAGTTATCCTGAATCCTTAAAATATCTTGCTAAAAAATATAATATCGAAGTTGTTGAGAAAGAATTAACAGCCGAAGAAATTCAACAACAGAACGAAAGGGATAGCTTACTCATTGTTACAAAATTTGCAAATTCATATTTTCAGGAAAAGCTTCATAAAAATACTGATGGAAGAGCAATCGGGTTAAGTTATTTTAAAGAACGCGGTTTCCGTGAAGAGATAATAGAAAAATTCGAATTAGGTTACAGTCTTGATGTTAAAGATGCCTTTACTATTGCTGCTAAGGAAGCAGGATATAAAATTGATTTTATTGAAAAAGCAGGATTAACAATTGTAAACGAGAATGGAAAATTTGATCGTTTTCGTGGTCGTGTGATTTTCCCAATTCATGGTTTATCCGGAAATGTAATTGGCTTTGGTGGTCGTATACTGAAAAAAGATGCAAAAGCTGCCAAATATTTAAACTCTCCCGAATCGGATATTTACCATAAAAGCAGAGTGTTATATGGAATGTTCTTTGCAAAAAAATCGATAACACAATTAGATAAATGTTATCTGGTTGAGGGATATACTGATGTTATTTCAATGCATCAATCGGGTATTGAAAATGTTGTGGCTTCTTCCGGAACATCATTGACAGTAGAACAAATCCGGTTAATTAAACGATTTACACCTAATGTTACAATAATTTACGATGGTGATGCAGCCGGAATAAAAGCATCGCTTCGGGGAATTGATTTGGTGTTAGAGCAGGGATTAAATGTACGGGTTCTTTTATTACCCGAAGGCGAGGATCCTGATTCTTTTGCAAAAAGTAAAAGTTCCGGTGAGTTAATAGAATTTATTGAACAAAACGAAGAAGATTTTATAACATTTAAAACTCGTTTACTGGCTAATGAAGCTAAAAATGATCCTGTAAAAAAGGAAAATTTAGTAAGAGAAATCTTGGCAACAATAAATAATATTCCTTCAGATACATTAGCAGCACAATATTTAAAAGTTTGTAGTGAGATTTTTAACGTTGATGAGAAACCGATTTATTCGGAATTTGGTAAGCTAAGACGTCAACGAAAAAAGAAAATAGAAGAACGAAAAAAGAGATTGGTAATAGATAAAAATATCAGTCATGAGAGTAGTTTTTCAAGCTTCATAGAAGGATATTATGCTGAATCTCAAGAGAAAGAAATTGTTCGATTACTTTTACATTATTCAGACAATACTTTGTATACAGATCAGGAAGATAAATACGATGAACCCAGGAATGTATCTGTTGCTGAATATATTATTAGCGAAGTTTTACATGATGATCTTGAATTTAAGAATTTAATATATAAACAGATTTTTCAGGAATATTTTGATGCAATTAGTAGTGGTATATCAATAAGTAATAAACATTTCACTTCTCATTCTGAACCTAAAATAAGTGAATTAGCAGCAAGCCTACTAAGTTCTCCTTATAAAATTAGTGACATATTTAAAAAAGGTGGTTTGCATATTGAGACTGAGGAAATGAAATTAAAACGAATTGTTCCGGAAACAATAATAGCTTACAAACGAAAGATATTAGAAATGGCTATTGAAGAAGTGAATGGAAAATTAAAATTGGCACAGGAAAAAGATGCTTCTTTAGATGAAATCTATCAGATACAATCAGAATCTAAAAAAATAAATACTATTCTAAATACTATTTCAAGAGAAAGGGGCTGGGTAAAGTTTAAATAAAAAATCCGATTAAAAACTTAACCGGATTTTATAAAAACTAAATTATACCAATCAACTTACTATATCTGAGCTATTATCTCCATTTAAATTAGAATACCAGTCTACTTTTCTTGATAAATACATTACAATTGCTAATGCAATAAATAAGCCGATACTTCCAAATAACAATGAATAATCCTGTAATTGAAGAATTGTAAACAAGAAAACATATAATACTATTAAAACCAAGGCTACTATTGCTGTTAGTTTTTTATTTTTTAGCATACTATATGAATATGCAGTTATTAAAGTAATAATCGAAAAACTTGCTATTAAGTAGGCCAGGTTAAAGCTGATTTGTTCGGATAATGATACCAGGAGGGTATAAAAGATGCTTAAACCTAAACCTACTAGCAAGTATTGTATTGGATGAATCCTTTTTTTGTTTAGTATCTCGGTGAAAAAGAAAATTAAAAATGTTAATCCAATGAACATAATAGCATATTTAACAGATCGTAACGATTTTTGATAATGATCGACAGGGAGTAATAATTTAACTCCAAACATAGAATCATCAATTGAATAAGTATTTCCCATCCATTTTTGCGGATATGGCCTGTTTAAATGCAGTACTTTCCATTTGGCATTAAATCCATTTTCGGTAATTTCTCTATGATATGGAAGAAATGAACCATCAAAGCTAGGATCTGCCCAATCGGAATTAATTTCAATATTTGTTTCTTTTCCAACCGGAATAAAATTCAACGATTCACTGCCATTTATATTAAGGTTAAATTGAAATTCAAAACTTTCGGAATCATTAAAATCAATATTTGTCGATACGCCGGTATAGTTGTAATTATTAATTCCAGGATTAACATCGTATTCATCTTTATTCCATTTAACTTTAATTCCTTCTTTAATGCCCCGCATATCGGGGATTCGAATTGCTAAAGTTGCATCTTCCCACATGATGTCTGATTCCGGAATTTTCCAGTTGCTAAAATCAGGCTTGTTAAAAGTTCCTCTAAAACTTAAATTGGTATTATAAACAATAACTTTATAAATGCCACGATAACGAATTTCCGGGTTTAATTTTCCTTCTATATTTAAATCTTCAGGTAAAAAATGAGCATAACGTATTTCTTCTACAATTTCTTTGTCTTTTTTATAATATAGTTTATATGGAATAGTGATAATAGGGCCAGCAATTGTTTGTGGATTTCCCCACTTGTAGCTTACTTCGCTAATCACAGAGTTTCTCAGGACATTTCTTTCATGAATAAGATTTTTAATCATTCCGGCTGGAATCAAAAGAGCTAAAATCATTAAACCGACAATGATAAACTTAATAGTAATTGAGTTTCTTACCCAGAATTTACTTTCGTTTTTCCCCGACATTTTATTGAGCATTGGTTAGATAAATTAAATACTCGAAATGGCACAAAAAATTGTTTTGCAAATAGTTAATTAATGTTAAAAGGTTTAATACATTTTTATTTTTTTTAAACAAAAAACCTTTAAGCAGATGGCATAATTTAGCTAAATTACTGACAATTAATTTAAAAGTCAATAAGTTGGTGTTTAGTAATTTTGTAATATGACGAAACAATTACTGAGAATAGATTCTTGTCATCATTATAAATTTGCAAGTTAGTAGGTCAGGTAGAAGAATCTGTTTTTCGGATTTGCTATTTAGGAAAGTAAATTTATGAAGAAACCTGAACCTACCAGCAAGCAAAGTAATGTTAAGTTATTATTAATACTTAATTTAAGGCAGAAAATTGTTTAGCGGAAGTTAATTAATGTTAAAAGGTTTAAAGAAGTATTAAACCGAATGTTTTTTAAGGGAGAATTGTATTGTTGTGCCTTTGTTAGGCTTGCTGCTAATGTTAATTTCACCACCATTTTTTTCAACAAATTCTTTACAAAGAATAAGTCCTAATCCTGAGCCTTTTTCGTTAGAAAGTCCCGGAGTGGAGTAATGTGTATCAATTCTAAAAAGTTTTTTCTGATCTCCTTCACTAATTCCTATTCCGGAATCTTTAACTGAATATTTCACAAATTCTGTATCGATATAGCAAGAAATTTCAATTTCACCATTTTCGGGAGTAAATTTAACTGCATTCGAAAGTAAATTACGAATAACGGTTTTTATCATATTTTCATCTGCGAATGCAATAGTATCCTTTTCAATATTTAATTTTAATTGAATATTTTTCGAATCAACTTTTCGCGTAATAAGTTCTATGTTTTCAGTTGTTAATAAATGAATGTCAATTGGCTTCGGAGAAAACCTTATTTCCCCCATTTGAGTTGATGACCAATCGAGCAAATTCTCAAGTAAGTTAAATGTAGTTTGCGAAAGTTTATTTAGTTCTCCTATAAAACCTTTGGTTTGCTCTTTGTTATATTCATCAAAATCATTAAATATTAAATTAGTTGAACCGGCCAAAGTACTTATAGGATTTCGAAGGTCGTGAGCAATAATTCGGAAGAATTTATTTTTAGTGGCATTACTTAATGCAAGCTTATCTCGTTGTTCTTCGATTTCCAGATTTTGTTTTTCCAGTTTTTTGTTTTTAGCACTAATCCATTGGTTTGCGTCTTTAAGGTGTTCGGCCTGAACAAGAATTTCTTCTTTTTGCATTAAGATTTCCTGCGTGCGTTCTATTACAATTTTTTCTAACTTATCTTTTTCCTTAATTAAACGATAAGTATACAAACGCACAATAATAATAATTAACATTATACCCAGAAGAATGTACCCGAGAATGGCAGCGAAACTTCTGTACCATGGTGGAAGTATTTTAAATTTAAATTCAGAAACAGGGCCTTCCAATGTATATAAATTCCTGGATTTAACCTTAAAAGCATAATCCCCTTTTCTTAAGTTAGTATATTCTTTTTTTGTTTCAGTGTTCCAGGGTGACCAGGTTTTATCGTATCCTTCTAGAAAGTAACTGTATTCATTTTTTGATTCATCTTCATAAAATGGCAACGAATAATTAAATGTTAATGAATTGTTTTTAAAATCAAGAATAGTACCAATATTTACTTTAGAATCAGGGTTTATTATTAAACCGGTAGAGCTGGAATCAAGATTATTTTCTATTTTTTTATAATTTGTTCCATTATAAATTAATGAATCACCTGAAAGAACATTTCTGATCAACACCGGGTAGATGTTAAAATAATCTTTTTGATTTGTTACATAATATCTAAATGTTCCGTCGGTAGTGCTAAACCAAATAATAGAATCAGCTGTTTGGGTTGTAATGTAATAACGCGAAACGGTATTTTCTAAAACCCGATACCAGGATAAACTATCATGCGGGAGGCCTTCCTCAACACTATCCGTTGCTGCCAAATAAGGACGTTCGTCAATAATAAAACTATCTTCGGTATTGTTAAAAACAAAATAATCGTTAGCACTTAAATAGAATAATTCTTTATTGATTTCTGCAAATTGAACTGATTGTACCGATGGTAATCCATCAAGAGTATTGTACAAATTAACAATATTGTGTTCTTGGCTAAGAAGAGGTTTTTTAATTCTATAAACTCCCTTATAACTAGCACTTGCCCAAATACTCCCTAAAGAATCTTCATTTATATCACGTATTTGATTATTAATATCAAACTTCATTCCATGATCAGTCCATTTCCCGTTAGAGTAACTCATTAGGGCTATGCCATTAGCTAATCCAAGAAATATTTTGGAAGGATCTTTTTTGTACTGATAAATTTTAAAAATTGCTTTGTAATCAGATATCTTTATTGATTTACCATCATTAATCTGAAAAAGGCCTGTGCTTGTAGCAACAAGAAGTAACATTTTATCTGAAGAAGGAGAAAAAAACGCCTTTCGGTCATTTAATAATTCTTCAGTAGTTTTATAATTTAAATCAGGTAAAATAAAATATAAAAATCCCCAGGCTTGTTCAAACCTACCTTCTACCGGAGTAAAATTATTAATAGAATAATTAATGTTATCTTTTTCTCTTTTTGAATAGTAAACACCAGACCCGGTTGAAACATAATGATTATCATCTAGACTTGCTACATCGGAAATGGTTCCGTTTATTCCTTTTTCATCATTCCAATATCTAAAAGGAGATAAAATATCTACCCGGCAAATACCATTTGCAAGAGCCATCCATAAGGCCTGACCCTGTTGATAATAAAGGCGGTGAGCAGAACTTATAACACCAGTCGATTCATGATTGATAACATCAACAACATCCCAATTAGTATTAACAAGCAATACTCCTCCCGTTATTGTACTCATTGCAAATAAATTATCAGAGATTTTAATTCCATGATAAAATGTGTTTTTGATAAAATAATTATTCAGATTTAAAGCATTAGTTGAAATATCCGAAAACGGTATTATTTGCACCTCTTCACCTGAATCCTCATATAAAAACAAACCTTTTGTCCGAGTACATATAAGTAATTTATCGTTAAGAGGAAGTATAGAATGAATTCTTTTATCGGCAAAAAATTCTCCTTTTTTAATAAGTACCAATGAATCGTTTTTAAATTTTAATAAACCTTTTCCTATTTCCTGTACATATAAGTTTTTGTCAACTTTATGACTAAGATAGTATCGTTCTTTATTTCTTTCCCAGCAATCAATTTTTTGATTTTTGTAACGAAATAAATAATTGTCGGTTAAAAAGAAAACGTCTTTATTAAAACAATGAATATCCCAGACATCACCAAAGTTGGAGTAATTTGAATCAATTAAATGTGTAAGAGAGTTATATGTTAATGTGCCATTTTTGTCAGGCAATAAGTGTCCAAATTCTTCGTAAGCTCCCACATAAAGATTATTATTATCGTCAATAGCAATGCTACGTACATTTGAATTGTTAGGAACATAAATTTTTCTCCATTCATTTCCGTCATATTCTAAAACACAACTCGAATTCCCAAAATACAAAACACCTCTGTTATCCTGAACAATTGACCAGTTTTGAGATGGGGCGCTGTAGTCTTTTGGAGAATAATATTTAGATACTAACAGACCTCTTTCTTGAGCAATTGACACAAAAGAATTTATAAACAGGAATAAAAAAAATAAAACGATATGTCTGCTATTAGATTTCAGTATTAATTGTTTTTTAGATTGTTTAAATTTTCTAATGCCTCAATTACGGTTTCTTTATATTTTCTACCTATTGGTAATTCGGTATCACCTATATCAATACCGGATAAACTATAAGCATCAATTTTGCCAGTAGCAACAATAAAAGATCTGTGAATTCGTAAAAATTTATTGTTATTTAATGATGACTCAAAATAGCTCAGTTGTTGTTTGGTTATAACCGTTTTACATAATGTTACAACTTTTACATAATCCTTTATGCTTTCAAAGTAAAGTATATTTTTAAAATATACTTTAACCATTTTTTTATTTTCTTTAAGATAAAGGAACTCATTTGATTCTGGTTTCTCTGTTTTCTTTTCCTGATTTACATTTTCGCAAACACGATTTACGGCCTTAAATAAACGTTCAAAAGTAATCGGTTTTAAAATGTAATCCACAACATTTAAATCAAATCCTTCAATGGCATAATTTTTATTTGCCGTTGTAAATATAACGGAAGGTGGTGATGATAAACTTTTAAGAAAGTCAATGCCGGTTATGTTTGGCATTTCAATATCCAGAAAAAGCAGATCGACAATATTTTCTTTAAGAAACTCATAAACAGGAATAGCGTTATCGAATTTCCCAATAATTTCGATATATGGTATTTTTTTTAAATATCCTTCAATAATAGTTATAGCTAATGGTTCATCATCTACTATAACACATTGCAACTTCATAAATATTTTTAAATTAGATGGTTAGATAATGCTCCGATTTTAATTAGCAGCAATTTAAAAATAATTTTTAAAAAACTATAAAATAGATTAATAAAAATGAAGATATCTGAGCAAATTACTTTTTATGGGTAGAAGCTTGCTGTTTGTCGACATGTCAAAAATTATTTAAATAATAACAATACTTTAAACCAAATTAACTAACCTAAAAAATTTTTACTATGAAAAAATTTACTCTTTTAACATTTATTTTTTCTATTACCTTAATATTTACGGTATTTGGGCAAAAGGGTTATATAAACCCTGCTGCAAAGTACTGTGAAATGTTAGGATACAGATACGAAGTTACCTCAGTAAAAGGTAGTGGTGAAGTAGGTATTGTTCATTTGCCTGACGGACAAATGGTAAATGCATGGGATTTCTTTAAAGGTAAAGTTGCTCCCGAATATTCTTATGCTGCAAAGTTAGGTTTCGATGTAGAAACTGAAGTTGTAAAAGAAAACGGATATACTGTTGAAAGAGCAGTATGTGTTCGTATGAACAAAGGAGTTGAGGAAAGAATTCCATTATTAGAATTAATGGAATTAAATGGAGAACCTTTAAATGCAGAAGTTGAAAAAACTATTCCAACTATTCAGGAAATTGCAAAAGTTGATCCAAATTTTACAAACGTAAAAAGTCTTCCTTCAGAGTTTGACTGGAGAAACTATAATGGACATTCTTATATAGGCGATGTGCGGAACCAGGGAAGTTGTGGTTCTTGTTATGCATTTGGAGCAACTGCATGTGCAGAGGGAACTTATAACTTTGCTACCGGCAGCTATGACAGTAATACTTCTGATTTTTCTGAAGGCTGGATAGCTTTTTGTTTAAGTGATATATCTCCTTATAGCAGCCATTTTGATGGTTGTAATGGAGCAGATTATGATTATTATGAATTACAGGCATTAGTTGATATTGGACATATAGATGAATCTTATTTCCCTTATTCTGATGCAAGTAATCAGTCATGCCCTTCTACAACAGAAAGTGCTCCAAAAATCCAATTCGAAGGATGGTACAGAGTACCTTGTGCCGATGTTGATGCTATTAAAACTGCTATTATGACTTATGGTGTTGTTGATGCCGCGGTGTATGTTACTACAGCATTTCAAAATTACACAGAAGGAGTGTTTACCGATAGTTATACAACATGTAATTCTAGTCCTTGTTATAATGCGACTACAAACCATGCAATAGCATTGATAGGCTGGGGCGTTGATGCAACAGAAGGAGAATACTGGATTTTAAGAAACTCATGGGGTAGCTCATGGGGAGACGGTGGTTATATGAAGTTATCTGTTAATGCTTCACATGTTGACTGCTCTGTTTGTTATATGGTTTACACTGATGACGGATCAGTTGCTCCAACTGTAACTTCTAATACTGTTACTGGAATTGGAGATAACACTGCTACTTGTGGTGGTAATGTTACAGATGATGGTGGAGCTGCTATTATCGCTAGTGGTATTGTTTATAGCAAAACATCTGGTGTTAACACATCTAATGGAACAGTTGTTGAAACATCACCTACTGTAACAAGTGGTTCTTATAGTTTAACTATGAATGGATTATTATCTGGAACTACATATTATGTAAATTCTTTTGCTACAAATGCAAAAGGAGCTGGTTATGGAACAGAAAGAAGCTTTACAACAACTGGCGAAGCTCAAATCGAATATTGTTCATCTCAAGGTGCTAATTATTCATATGAGTGGATTGCTGGTGTAGTAGTTGGTGATTTCTCCAATACTTCTGGTGCTGCAGGTTATACAGATTTTACCGGTATGACAGCTAATTTAACTGCAGGTGAAACTTACAATATTACATTAACTCCTGCTTTTAGTGGTTCTACATACAATGAATATTGGAAAATATGGATTGATTTAAATCATGATGGAGACTTTGACGATGCAGATGAAAATGTATTTGATCAGGGAGGAATGAGCAAAACAATAGTTACAGGTTCTATTACAATTCCTGCAAGTGCAGCAGCTGTTACAACTCGCATGAGAGTTACAATGAAATATAATGCTGAACCAACAGCTTGTGAAGCGTCATTTAGTTATGGAGAGGTAGAAGATTATACTGTTCAGATACTTGGAGGAGACACGGAAGCTCCAACTGCTCCATCAAGCTTAATTGCTTCAAATATTACAATGACAAGTGTTGATCTTGACTGGAATGCTTCAACAGATAATGTTGGTGTTGCAGGATATGATGTATATCAAAACGGTTCTTTAATAACTAATACTACAAATACATATTATAATGTTAGTGGATTAACTTCGGGAACTTCATATTCATATTATGTTATTGCTAAAGATGCTGTAGGAAATGAGTCTGATGCAAGTAATACTGTTAATATAACTACAGATACTGATACTCAAGCTCCAACTGCTCCGGCAAATTTGGCATCTTCAAGTATTACAGCAACATCTGTTGGTTTAAGCTGGAATGCTTCAACTGATAATGTTGGTGTTACCGGGTATGACGTTTATAAAGATGGTGCTTATTTAGCAAGCACATCTGGTACTTCATATAATGTATCCGGCCTGACAAAGGCTACAACATATACATTCTATGTGAAAGCAAAAGATGCTGCGGGTAATGTGTCTGCTGCAAGTGATTATTTAGATGTTACAACATTAGATGAAGTTGTTGTTGTTGAATATTGTGATCTTTATGCAACCAGTGCAAGGTTTGAGTGGATTGATGTATTTGGCTTAAATGATTTATACAATACTTCAGGAGCTAATGCAGGTTATGGCGATTATACTAGCTTAACCGCAAATGTTTCCGCAGGAACAAGCTACACAGCTAGTTTAAGTGCCGGATTTAAGAGAAGAACATACACTGAATACTGGAATGTATGGATCGACTTTAATATTGATGGTGAATTTACTAGTGACGAAATTGTTGTTCAGGGAACTGTTGCTGATGGTAATGTTTATACTGCAACGGTAGATATTCCTTCTACAGCAACAATCGGTCAGACAAGATTGCGTGTTGCAATGTCTGATGCTGGTTATTCTGCTGCTTGTGGATCATTCAGATATGGCGAAGTAGAAGATTATACTGTTAATATTACAGCTAAAGCTGCTCCAATAGCACGAATGGTATATGGAAAACTATTAGGAAATGATGAAGTAACTAATATTAAAGTTTATCCTAATCCTGCAAAAGAAGAATTAAATATAGAAATACCATTTGATAATGCAAAGGTTAGAATTATTAATTCAACCGGAGCAATTGTTAAAGAAGTAGTGTTAAATAACGAAAAAGTAATTAATATTTCTGATTTAGCTAATGGTTTATATATTATTTCAGTAGAAGATGATAAAGGCCCTATTACAGAAACATTTATTAAACAATAATTGGGATTCTAACACACTTTAATATTAATTTAAACTTAGAAGAGTGCCAGTAAAATGGCACTCTTTTTTTGTGCTGTTACCGGATAAAAGACATAAATGTTAAAATAAGTTTTTAAATAAATTTCTGAGCAAATCACTTTTTTGGGGTAGCAACTTGTCGTTTGTCTATATCCAAAAAATAATTAGAAAAGTAATATTATTTTTCTGCTGTTAATTTCATGGTAGTCAAAAGATATAATTGTAAATTATTAGGCCTCATGGTCTAGCACTCTATTTAACCCAAATACTTTAATTTATTAACCTAATTTTAAAAGAGCCTCTGGCTCTTTTTTTATAGGGTAAATTGCCTAAAAATGAGGTGACTTTTTTATCTTAAATCTTAGGAACTTGATATTATACCAGAACTCAAAAATAATAGAATTCAGTTTAAAATAGATGATCATATAAAAAAGTGATTTAAAACAGTTTTTAAATTGACTCATTTATTCACAAAAAAGATGCTTCATAACACATCTAGTTGTAAATTTACTTGAATATTTAATATAAGGAGATGGCTTTAAAAGAATCGGATATAAAGAAGTATTCTATACAAATTGCTGAAAAAAATGAGGTGTTTGTATGGATAGGTCCATGTTCTGTTAAAAAAATGGAATTTACAAAAATACCACTGGATGGTAGAAAGTATGAATGTGGAGGAGAAGTCTTTCTGGCAAATGGACTTGTTTTACAAGCTAGTTTCAGAATGCAGAAAACCAATGATGTTTTATTAATTGAAGACACTGTTTATACAAAAATTGATGGAATATGGTATAAACTCAATGAACCTGAATTCCTTGAAAAAACCGGTTTGGACAAAGAAGATGTTTTTCCTGTTGAATGGAAACCGGACATCCCATTAAATCACCCATTAAAAGGACCATACAAAATGAACTGGAAAGGATAAAAAAAGGAGAGCAATTTTGCTCTCCTTTTATATTAATTCGTTTTTTAACGATTATACAACTTGTTTAATCTTATCGAAATACATTGCAAATGAACGATATAAAAAGTGTGTCCATTTACCAAATGGAACAATAATCAACGCCCATTGAACGAGTACTATTAAATGGAATAAGTACATCCAAATATTATTTTCTATTAAATCAAGATCAATAAAAACTCGAACAATAAATGCAGTAAATCCCAATAAAAATAACCAGATTACGAAAAACCAGTCTGATGGTTGAGAAAACTTATTTACTTCTTTATTCTTTTGAATCCGGCCAGCAACAAAAATGAATGTAATAATAAATATTACAACGCTTTCAATGTATCCGAGAAGAATAATAAAAAGATTTTCGGTTCCAAACCAGTCAAGAACAACGGTTGTAAATAGTAATGCTAGATATCCAAAAACAAGGATAAGATGCATAAACCATCGGGTTTGACTATCGTCGCAACCCAAAGTTCTTTTTTGTGTAAACATATGTATTAAGAGGTCTTGAAACTCTTTGAAATATGTTATAAATTTTACTTTAATACCAGGCTTAATAATCACAAAATACCACATCCGAAAAAGGTTAGGTAAAATAATAAATGTGAAAACGGAAGCAATCGATAACATTTCAAACAGATGACCGTGGTGCATTATAGTTTCTACATTAAAATTCTGGTATACGCTATAGTATATAACGCCAATAGCAGTAATTATAAATGCAAAAAGACTAAATAACAGAGATTTTTGTAACAAGCCTGATAAACCTGTCCAGTCGTATTTCGCTGTTAGCCATCGTCGTAACGACATCATAAGCTCGCCCGGATTAGCTTCACGAGGACATGTTGTAGCACAATCGCCACAATAATAACATAACCAGGGATCTAAAGATGTAGTTATTTTTTCATCTAAACCTAACACACTTGCCCTAACCATTTTTCTGGGAAATGAGTTATGTTCATCAGTTAAACTACATACGGCTGTACAGTTACCACAATTATAACATGCATTAAAATCGCCATTACCGTATTTAAAGATTTCTTTTGCAAAATCAGGATTTATTTTTGCCATATCCTTTACTTTTTCAGTTTGTAAAAATAAAATTCGTCCATATCGTCTACTTCTCCGGCTTCAATATTTCCGTATTTCTGAAGAGTCATAAGATGATATGTTACAACATCCAGAGGAAGATCTATTTCTTGTGCTATTTGTGGAACAGTTTTTTCTTCGGTTTCCAGAGATTTTAAAATCTGCCTTTTGATTTTATTAAAGGCTTTCATATTTTCTTTTACCGAATCGGAAACTTTCCTTTTTGTCTTAATAATGTCTATTGTTTTTCCCATAATTTTATGCACTATTAATAAATTAAAGCTTCAATCATACTTTCCATTTCTATGTCTGTATATCCGATTAAATCAATTGCATTTTCAGGACATACAGGCAAACACATTCCACATCCTTTACATAAGGATTTAGATACTTCAGCCACTTCTTTGTCTTTGTATTTAATTTTAGAAATAGCATCGTAAGGACATGCCTCCGTACATTTATCACACCATGTACATTTATCGTTATGTATAACGGCCATGGTAGGTTCAAGTTTTATTTCGCCCGAACTTACAAGAGAGTTAACTTTTGAAGCTGCTGATAGAGCAGATTTAACCGATTCTGTTATATTTAAAGGTGCCTGACATGCTCCTGAAATCAGAACTCCGTCAATTACAGTTTCAACAGGACGTAATTTAGGATGAATTTCATTGAAAAATTTATCACGACCAATAGGAACTTTTAGAATGTTTACAATACCTTCATAATCTCTTGGTACCATACCGGTTACCAGGACAACTAAATCGGCATTAACTTCAAGCTCTTCATTGTCAGTTAAAATATCATTAATTTTAACGATTGTTTCATTTCCAGCTCTTTCAACCTGTGGCGGAGCTTCTTCAAATGATTGTAAGAAAATATCTCCTGCTTCTGAAGCTTCATGATAAAGTTTTTCCTGTTTACCATAAGTTCTGATACCCCGGTTAAAATGGAAATTGTTAATTTCAGAATACTTCTCTTTAGCCAGAATTGCTGTATGAATTGCGGAAGTACAACAATATCTTGAACAATATTTATTAGGACCGTCAATTTGCCGGCTTCCTACACAATAAATATATGCTATATTCTTTATCGTTTTATTGTTATAAATTAATGCGTCTTCGTTCAATTCAATTAATCGTTTGAACTGTTGTAGTGTAATCACATTGTCAATTTCACCAAATCCAAATTCACCTTTAGTAGGTTCGTAAGGATTAAAACCTGTGCTTAATTGTATTGCACCAACAGATATATTAACTTCTTCAGGTTGTTGGTTAAGATCGATATCAGCACAAATTTTTACACACTCACCACATTTGTTACATGCTTCACAATCTATAGCAGGAATTTCAGGGAATTCACTACAATAGTTTTTATAGATAGCTTTGCGTTTAGTAATATTGAAATTGAATTCATCATCAACCTCAATTGGACAAACTGCAATAGCTTTTTCAAGATCTTTTATATCATGCTTACAGTCAGGTTTTATATACCGTGGTTTTATTTTAAGTGTCAGGTTAAATTCTCCTACACTTCCTTTTTTACCAATAATTTCTGTTCCGGTATATAAGGTAATTTTTGGATGAGTATTAATCTGATGATATAACCTGGTAACAACTTCCTGTCCGGTTTCATTAGTAGTAAAAAGGACATTCCACTGCGAGGTTCTACCTCCAACAAAATGTTCACGTTCTATTAAATGAACAGTAGTTCCCATTTCTGCTAATTCAAGAGCGGCTCTCATTCCGGCAATACCTGCACCAACAACCGCAACAGCATTAATTGAAGGAATTTTAATCGGAATCAATTCTTTCGAATGTTTCACTCTTTCAATTCCTCCTTTAACCAGATTAATAGCTTTTTCTGTGGCTAAAGGCGGATTATCAGAATGAGCCCATGAGCCTTGTTCACGAATATTTACCTGAACATAATTGTATGGGTTTAATCCTCCTCTTTGAGCAACATTTCGGAAAGTGTCTAAATGTAATTTTGGAGAACAGGATGCAACAACAATTGCATCAAGCTTTTGCTCTTTTATATCATTTTCAATTTCCTGTTGTGTAGAATCTGCACAGGCAAACATGGTGGTTTTTGCAACATAAACACCATCAATTTTTTCTGCGGCTTCTTTAACTTTATCAACATCTACATAGTCTGAGATGTTAGATCCACACATACATACGTAAACTCCTATTTTATTTTTCATCATAACCTCCTCTTAAATAACCTGATGTTTCTGCAGAAGCTGCACCTGCTGATAGGATAGAGTCCGGAATATCCATTGGACCGGATGCTGTGCCAGCTACGTATACACCACTCATATTAGTTTGAGCAGGATTTGCCAGTATGTCTTTTTGTTCAACAAAATTATATTGATCAAGCTCAAGTTTATTATTAAACATTGATGAAACACCATCGTTAGCTAGTATCCCTACTGATAAAACAGCCATGTCATGATTTGCTTCTTTAACAACACCACTTTCAATATCTTCATAACGAAGTTTTAAATCTCCATTTTCAGTTTCTTCAATTTTCCCTATTTTCCCTTTTATGAAAGTAACACCCATATCTTTAGACTGTTGATAGAATTCGTTGAAACCTTTACCAAAAGAACGTATATGAAGATAATATATGGTAACGTCAGCCATAGGTAAAGCTCCCATTAAAAGTTGAGCTTGTTTTATTGAGTACATGCAACATACTTGAGAACAGATAGGATTTCCTACTGTTTCGTCACGCGATCCTGCACATAATACATAAGCAATATTATCAGGAACTTTTCCATCTTTTGGTCTTAGTACATTATTGTAAGGCCTTGTAGGTACAAGTTGTCGTTCCATTTGCATTGATGTTACCACATTCTTAAATACTCCGAATCCGTATCGTGGTATTAAGGTTGGGTCAAAAAGCTTAAAACCTGTAGCGATTACTACTGATTTAACTTTAATCTGTATTTCTTCTTCCTCTTGTGTAAAATCTATACAATCTGCAGGGCATACTTTTTCGCATGCTCCGCATAAGCTGCAGTTTTCAATATCAATTGCAGCAACACGAGGGTTTGCAATGCTGAAAGGAACATAAACAGCTTTTCTGCCAACTAAATCATACTGATATTGATCCTGTACGGTAACAGGACATGCTTCTTCGCACAATTGACACCCTGTACATGCATCTTCAATTACATATCTTGGATGTTTTGTTAAAAGAGCTCTAAAATCATATTCCGATTTTTTATCAATATTACTTACTTCACTGTATGTATAAATAGTTATATTGGGATGCCTTGCTGTTTCGGATACTTTCGGTGTGGTTATACAAGCTGAGCAGTCCAGTGTAGGAAAAACTTTACTAAGATGTATCATTTTTCCGCCAACGGATAAATCTTTCTCAACGATAAGAACTTTATATCCCTGGTCGGCTAAATTTAATGCTGCTTCCTCACCAGAAATTCCTCCTCCGATAACTAGTACATCATATTCTTCTGTTTTTGACATATTGAGTTATTTTTAATTAATTCCCTTTAGATTCTGATAAAAATTTGTGGAATGATTTCATGTGTTTAACAAAAGCTTCTGCACAAACTGAGCATATTGCAGCCATTTTTAATTTTGCAGGATCAATGTTTTTTTCTTTCATTAATTCATGAGTGTTTGCAACAATTTTTGATGTTTTATCAGAACAAGTATCACTGAATGAACAATCTGTTCCATCGGCAGCGATAAATACTCCATCGAAACCTTTATCAAAAGCATGTAAAATCCATTTTGATTTTATTGCGCTTGAGCAAGGAACATTAACGGTATATACTGTTGCGGGATAATGTTTTTTCAGAAGCCCCGCCATATCAATAGCGGGGTCAGAAATTTTCTCAGTAGAAAAAACCAGAATTTTTGGATTATCTGTGTTTTCCATTTTTCTTAGCCTTTCTTCATGTAGATTTTGAAATATCCTGAATCTTCTGCTGTTCCTAAATATTCGTGTCCTTTTTTAGCAGCCCATTTTGGAATATCTTTTCTTGTACCTTCATCAGCTGAAAGAACTTCCATAATCTGGCCTGAACTAATTTCAGCTATTGCTTTTTTTGCAGCTAATAGCGGGCCAGGACATGCTGTACCTCTTGCATCAACTGATTTGTCAACGTTTAATGCTTTTAATTCTTCTTCGTTCATAGTTGTATTTTTTAATTTGTGAAATTATTAATGATAATTATGAAACAATATGATATTTATTAAATAAATAAATGAATATCAGCTTCTTCTGCAGCAGTAATGTATTCTCCTATACCAACAATATCATCTGCTAAGTCGATAAAATCTTCTAGTTTTTCTCCGCCCCAAATTTTACCGGCTAACCCGCAGATATGAATTTTTACATTTGTTAATTCTTTAGCTTCTTTAAAGAATTCATGCCATTCTTTCACATTTAATTTATCTAATGAATTTATAAACTCATCACGCAAATGAGAATTTTCGGCAAGTTTTATCTCATCTTTATTTGTTGCAATTTCTTTTTTAAACGCCCTTGCAGCTTGTAAAAGTACATATATATCTACGTCCATATCGTCAGCAGCAGCCCCGCTAAGTATCACTCCTGCAGCTGTTAGTTTATCTAAACACCCTGAAAAAAGAGCTAAACACATTTTTTTATTATCTTCCATAGTTTTAAGTTTTTATTGTTAATTATTTAATAAGTATTATTTTAAATAAATAAATTAACATCTGCTTCCTGAACAGACTCAATGTATTCGCCAATGCCACAAATGTCATCAACGAGATCGATAAAATCTTCCATTTTTTCACCACCGGCAATTTTACCTGCTAAACTACAGATATTAATTTTTACTTCGGTCAATTCTTTTGCCATTTCAAAAAATTCTATCCATGATGGTGTATTTAATTTTTCAAGAGAAGCTTTAAACTCCTCAGGTGTTTGAATATCTTCACTCATATTAGATATATCAGCAGCCTTGTTTTTTAAAAATGCATGACCAGCATTTACTAAAACAAATACATCTACTTCCATATCGTCGGCGGCAGCACCACTAAGTATTACACCTGCACTAATAAGTTTATCAATGCTTGATGTGCCTAAGCCCATTGTCATTTTTGCCATATCTTATTTTTTTATAGATTAAACATTAACCTCCACAACCTCCACCTGATGATTCTTTTTTTACAGGTGTAGGTGCTGCTTCTCCCATTCCTTGTTCAACGAACTCGGGATAAGTAGCTTCCCAATCGAACCAACTGAAATCAAGCATGTAGCAATCGGAATATTTTAATAACTTTAATGACTGAACAGCTAATGCTCCGCTACCCACTTCATTACCAATTACTAAAGTTTTAATCCTCCTGTTTGAAAGTTTGCTCGAAAATTCAAGAAGCCCTCTTGGAATATGAATAGATCCTGAAATATGCCCTAGCATGAAATCATAATCTTCACGACAATCAATTATTTGTATTTCTGTATGATTATCAATTAAAGCTTTTAATTCTTCCATGCTCATGGTATTAACTTCTGCTTTAGCAGCAGTAACCATATCTTCGGCATTTTCATATACAGTATTATCTTTTTTTACACAACTGAAAAGCAGCGTAAGAGATAATATAGCCGGAACAATAAATTTTATGAATCTCATAATTGAATTAGTTTTATTTCCATTCGTTATAAGCACCATCATAAACTTTAACATTTGGATATTCTAAAATTGATGTTAATGCAAGAAATACAACACCAGCTCTAACACTTGTAGCACAATAAAGAATTATTTCCTTGTTTTTAGTCATTCCTGCACTATTAAAAAGTTTTTCCAATTCAGCTTTTGATTTTAACTTTCCACCATCGGCAAGAACATTTTTAAACTCAAGATGCTTTGCTCCGTTAATATGTCCTTCGCCCCATTCTGTGTCGTCTCTAACATCAACAATAACTGCAGAGTTTAATTTTGATTTCACATAAGCTTTATTGCAAAAAATCTTAGAATTTACTTTAGGTGTAAAAGTAACAGCAGTAACTTTTGTAGCTGCATTTGTAACCGGACCTCTGGCGGTTCTCCATGCCTGCATATGCCCATCAAGAACTTTAACATCGTTAAATCCTAAATATTTAAGAATCCAGTATAATCTTCCTGAACCTTTATTTGAACCTGTATCGTAAATAACAATTTTCTTAGCAGGGTCAATTCCCTTTTTTCCTAAAATTGTTGCCAGCTCAGCAGGAGATTTTAGAATTCCTTTTGGTTCTGTAGTACTTGCTAAAGCATCTATGCTAACGTTCACAGCATTTCTGATGTGTACTTTTGCATAATCTTCAGCACTTCTTGTAGAAACAATAACTGTGCTTTTATTATTAACTAATTTTTTTGCTTCTGCTGCAGAGATTAAATCCTGAGCAATTGAAATATTTACAAAAATGGTTAATAATAAAAAACTAAATAATATGTTTTTAAATTTCATAACTTTTCTTTTTATTAAAATTTAACTTGAACTTGTAATACTACCTGATCATTAGGAATTTCAGCTCCATGTTCAGCCCTATATCTGTAATTTAACTGAATTCTTGTCCAATCGTTTAAGAAATAGTTAATTCCATAAGTCGTAATGAATTCAGTATTATCATCAATAGATACGTTAGCATCATAACTTTCTAACTTAAATACAGGTTGTAAATTCCATTGAGTCATATACATTGCCTGAGCAAAGAAACCACTACGTGTTACACCACCAGTGTGGAATTCGATTGGTGTTCCGTCGCAACCACCACCAGTTGTATAGTCTCCGCTATCATCGGCCCATAAGTATTCACTCTGGAATAAGAAATTACTATATTTTATTTGAAGTTCACCTCCCAAACGAGTTTTTTTATTGTCCTCATTTGCTCCTGTTTTACCATAAGCAAAACTTCCACCAAATTGTACGAATTCTACAGGTGAAATAGTTACACGTCCTTTAATACTTTTTGCAATATTTTCATCCTCGAAACCTCTTTCGTAATCGTTCATTATTGCAAGATAATAATGAAGCTTAGAATCGGCTGTTCCACCAAATAACATAGCTCCCATATCGCGTTGTGGGCCTGCAAGTTCATTAACAACCTTTGAACGATAAATTGTATGTAATGACTGGCATGCAGTGTTTTGTTCTAAACTTATCGGAGATTTAAATTGTCCGAAAGTTACTTTAGCCCAATCATATCTGGTATATGATACAAATGCATCTAGTATCCATGGTGAACCGGATTTGAATTTAGAGAAATCGATCATTACAAAATAACTTACATCATAAGGTATGCTTCCTAATGCAGCTATTCTGGCACGATTAAGTGTAAAGCTGTTAGCATCATGACCATCAGTTGTTTGCCAATATTCCCATTGTGGCTGAATATATCCTTTTATACTTACTCCCTCATCAGATGATGCCTCCATACAACCTTGTGCAGAAATTACATTTACAGATGTAAATATAATCAGCATTGAGAGAGTTAATATTGATATTGATTTTTTAATCATTGTAATTGGTTTTAAATATTATTTATATTTTATTCTGTTGGTAAATCAGTAATTACTGTAGCATCCCACTTACTGGAAGTAAGATCATTATAGATCATTCCATTTGCACCGAATTTTAAGCTATGAGAATTATAACCTAAAACGTATAAATAAGCAGTAATAACTGAAGAAGTCTGACCAGTCCAGCAATAAGTTACAACATCTTTAGATGGATCTAAATATATATATTCTTCGCCCGCTAGCGTAAGAGGATTAATTCTGTGTGCACCAGAAATATTACCATAAGTAGTAACATCAGTAGCAGCCCAGTAATTGTTAATGAAATATGATCCGGGAGCATCTAATACACCAGGACTGTCACCTGTTATAGCTGTAACACCTCTTAAACTACCGCTTAATAATGAAGTAACTCTTGCTTCTAAAATAGCAGCACCATCTCCGGTTTCTGTAATATCAGGATCTTTGTATTCTGAGGTATGCTCAATAATTGATCCTGGTGATGCAATCCAGTTAGGACTTGAAATAGTATTTGTATTTGGACTCCATGAATCTGTTGAAGTATGCCATCCGCTCATTCCCCATTTTAATACTTTTGCAGTAGGATAACCACTAAGCCTTAAGGCACAAACAGCATGCCCTGCAGTTTGCCCGGTGTAACAAACAACAATAATAGTTTTTCCGGCTGCGCTGGCAGCTTGTGTTACAACATTACCATACGAGCAGTTTACAGCACTAGGTATATGACTGGTTGCATAAGCATCAGCTTTACGGATGTCTATAACATAATAATTTACTAAATCTGCATTTACAGTTGCAGCGGTAGTTATCCAACCATCTAATATATTATTTAAATCGAGGTCGTTGTTTTGTAAATAAGTAATTAAAGTTTGAAATTCAGCATCTGTTTCACGTTCCGGTATTAGATCATCAGTATCATCTTTACAAGATGTTAAAACAAATGCAGGAATCATTAATAATAAAATAGAGAATCTTAAAAACTGTTTCATAGTTATATTTATTTTGGTTAGTAAAAGTTTCATTATCCACCACAACCACCTGATTCAGGTTGTTTAGTAACTGTAGGATTTTCTCCGGCAAAGCCAAACCAGCCTCCTTGAAGGTTGGAAACATTTTCAAATCCCAGTTTTTTAAGTGCTTGTGTTGCAAGTGTGCCTCTGGCACCAGACTTACAATACACAATTATTTTGTCAGTTTTAAGAGGAGTGTACATGAATTGTTCTTCCCAATAATATTCATCAAGAATAAAGAATTCCAATTCACCACGTGGGATAGAGAATGATCCTGGGATATTACCCGCTTCGTATTCGGCAGGTTGTCTAATATCTAATAAAAGGAATTCTTCTCCGTTATCTATCATTGATTTTAATGTATCAACGCTTATTTCATTTATTTCAGATTTAACAACACTTGCTAATTCTTTTCCGTCTTCATAAATTGCGGTACAAGCAGAAAGCAAGAAGATAAGCAGTGCTAAAATCGATATATTGAATTTTATATTTTTCATATCTTAAGTTTCAATAAGTAATTACAGCTTAAAAAGCACTGAATTTTCCTGTGCGTTCGTTCCATTTAACAAATACATACCAAACAAGTATGATTAACAGAACAATTAAGACCGCTCCTGCATATCCAAAGTAGTCAGGAAGATAATTCTTAAATTTCATGTTATGAGGAAGCTTATTAACAATAGCAGGAACTATATAAAGTTTTGAAATAGGAGATATTAATAAAAATCCTAAAGCAGCCATCCATAATTTCACTTGTCCTTCGCCAACTCTCCATAAGGTACCTACGGCACATCCTCCGGCAACGGTCATTCCTAATCCAAATATAAATCCACCAATAAGACCACGTAACCAGAATTGACTGAAAACCCAGGTCATTTCTCTTGCGCGAATTGAAATTTCGCTTGCACCTATTCCAAAGAATTTAATAGCAGTAAATCCAATAAGAGTAATTAGCAATCCTGCCATAACCCCTACAGAACCGTCGCTTTCACCTGTCATGAAAGGATCTCTGAAAGCTTTAACAATGCAAAAACGAGATCTTTGACAAATAAGACCCATTAATAATCCGGATATGATAAACCATGCTAATACTCCATTTGTACCTGCAACTTTATATGCAAGAATAAATGTTCCGATTGATACAATCCAGCCTAGCCAAATTTGCCAATTTCCTTTGCCTTCTGGGGCTGCAAGAAAAGTAAAGCTTTTTCCGGAACTCATTCCAGGCCATTTTTCCATTTCCCAAAGAAGATATTTAAGTGCAAGAATAGTACCCGCAAAAAGACCTATTGTAAAAACAATTGCACCACCTGATAAGGCAGGAACACCACTAAAGAATGAACCAATAGTACACCCAAGTCCAAGGGTAGCACCAATTGCCATAAGTGCACCGCCAATAAAACCTTTTAGCAATTCTCCTTTTGGAGGAATTCGTAATGCAAATTCTTTTGAGAAAAGAGCTCCTGCAAAAGATCCTAAAATAAGTACCAGACATAATACACCATAAAGACTTGTACTTGTAGGTGCTGCGTTTTCAAAAGCAGAAATACCGAAAAGTTTAAAAATGTTTTCTCCCCAGTTGTTAATACCTCCGCTGGCACCCCATGGGCTTTTTACTGTAAACAATAAAATGTTTAATAAACCCAGAGTTACACCACCAACCCATACAGGCCAATGTTTTGCGAAAAATGTATTAAATAATTCCCGGAGTATTCCTGGCTCTTTTTGTTGATCAGCCATTTTTACCTCCTATTTTTTTTGAATTAGAAATCTAAAAACACCACTTTCAACTTCACCTTCTTCAACTATTGTGTTGCCAGTTTTTTCGCACCATTTTGGCAAATCTGATTTTGTTCCAGGATCGGTTCCAAGCATTTCTAAAACTTCACCTGAGTTTAATCCTTTAATTGCTTTAGCCAGTTTCATCATTGGCATTGGACATGAAAGCCCTTTACAATCTAATGTTTCTTTAATTTCCATAATCGTATAATTTTTTGTTGATTTTCAATGCAGTAAAGATTGTTAATTAAATAACACACAAAAAGAAAAGCAGATTGATTTACCACCAGTATAAATTATGAGATTGCATAGTCAGAAAGCTGATGCAAATCAGTTTTTTTTCTGATTTAATGTTATATTTGTAATCTTTAGTTCTAATAATGAAAACTTTATGGAAAGATTCTCAGCGTTAAATAGCTGCACTGTAAGTAATTCTAAATGTATTTGTTTCGATGTGTTAACGGAAGAAGAACAGGATTTGATAAGTAAAAACCAGATTGAAGTTCGTTATAAAAAAGGTGAAGTAATTTGTAAACACGGAACATTTGCCCCTCATATTATATTTTTGAAAGAAGGATTAGCCAAGGTTTATCTGGAAGGATTAAATGATTCTTTAATTTTAAAGATAATCACATCAGGTAATTTGATTGGGCTTACTACGATCATGGAGGACAATAATGTGTTTCATTATTCATCATCAGCATATGTTGATTCAACAGCAAACCTTATTGATATAAATATATTTAGAAAAATTATTAAACAAAATGCTGAGTTTGCAAGTTCTATAATAAATATATTATGTGAAAACTCTTTACAAACTTTCGGAAGATTTTTTTGCCTGACTCACAAGCAATTATACGGCAGGATGGCTGATATTATTTTATGTTTATCAGAAAGAATCTTTAAAGAAAGAAATTTTGAAATGAATCTTTCGAGAAAAGAACTTGCTGAATTAACCGGAATGTCGACAGAAAGTGTTATTCGAATGCTTAAGAAATTTAAAGACGACGGTATAATTGAAATGCATGGAAAGACTCTTAATATTTCAAATTATGATTTGTTAAGAAAAATTAGTGAATACGGATAAAAGTAAGTTGATAATATTTAATTAAAGAGCTGTCAAATTTGATGGCTCTTTTTATTTTATGTTGCCTTGCTTTTATTGTGAGAAAATGGTCAATATATTTTAGCTTGACATATTGATTTTATGTCAAATTCAAAATGGTTAATCAACAAGACTATAATTTTTAATGAAGTTTGATACGTTAATCTTATCCGTTTTTACTAATACTTTTAAGTAGTTCCAGATTCTTAATTTCAATTTTTTTTCTATTTAATTCAATTATTTTTTCATCGCTAAATTCCGATAAAATCCGAGCTACACTTTCTATAGCCATTCCGGATAATTCGGCTAAATCTTTCCTTGTAATATATGAAAAAACATCAATAGATTTAAATTCTTCTCTATTTAGATACAATAGGGTATTTGCCAGCTTCCCATGTAGTTGTCTAAGGCCTAAGTTTAAACATTTAGTAAGCATGATATTATAATTCTTACAATACCAGCTCGCTGTTTCACGAGAAAAATCACAACTTTGAGAAATTAAATCTTTAATACCTTCCCGATCAATTGAACAAACTTTTGTTTCTTTTAGTGCAGCAGCAGAAAAGTAATATGTATCATCCCCAAAAAGAGATGTTAATCCTAGAAAATCACCTGGTTTTAGTAATTTTATTATGATATTCCTTTCAGGGCCTTCGATATATGTTTTAACTAGTCCGTCCAAAACATACAATATGTTTGAAACACGGGAGCCTTCTTTTATTATTGTTTCTCCTTTTTTATAATTAATATGGATTTTTTGTAAATTATAAAATTCCTCTATTTTTTCAATGTTTTGAATAAAACAATCTGAACTTCTGTTACATTCATTGCAATTTGTTTTTTCGAAATATCGATTCATATTAGAAGATTGTTCTTTGTGCTATAATAGCAAGTTTCTTAAAAATTACAATATAAAGATATAAAATTTATAATAAAGAAATTGTCCAAATTTAATAGTATTAATAAAAAAACAGGAAACGACATCTGGTTCCCTGTTTTTATGTATTTAAAGCTGTATTAGTATTTCTGCTAATAGTTCTATTTTAACATATTTTTTTATTTAAACATTGTTTTATAAGCCACATTTTCTGCTGCTTTTAGTAAAGGATAACCTGCAGGAGAGGCTGTTAGTAAAGGATGAGTCCCAATTTGTGAAGTTAAAATGGAATTTATATTCATTCTGTTTTGAATAATGACACCAATAATATTTGTTAATTCTCCTACGGATGAACCTCCAACTACTTCTCCACCTAAAATTACATTTGATTCTTTTCCGACAATTAATTTAACAAGTTGTTTCTTTGCTCCAGGGAGTGCCCCCGGGTGTTTATCCATTCCCTCAAATACCCCTGTTATTACATCAAATCCTTCTTCTGAGGCTTGCATCTCAGTTATTCCGGCAACTCCAAAAGCAATATCACCAATCATTGTTGAAAAAATTGAAATTGTTCCACTAAATGTTTTAATGGCACAAAGTTTAAATAAATTCATTCCGGCAGTTCTGGCTTCGGCGCATGCTGTAGATGCCAACATTGTACAGCATGGTTTTCTTGTTATAAAATCATGCTTTTGGGCACAATCACCTACTGCAAAAATATCCGGGTCATCTGTTCTCATATATTCATCAACATTTATGCAGCCTTGTTTACTTAAGCTTAATTCGGATTCTTTTGCTAGTGTAGTATTAGGATGATATCCTATTGATAATACAACTGCATCTGTTTCAAGTATTTTACCGTTATCTAACAATACTTTATTTACTTTTTTATCCCCTTCTAATTCTTTAACACCGATGCCGGTTATAATTTTAACACCCCTTTCCTGGAGCACTTCTTCTGCCTTAATTGATATTTCTTCGTCGAAGCATAAACCCAAAATATGAGGTAATTTTTCAATTAGAATAATTTCCTTACCAGTTTTTTTCAATTCATCAGAAAGTTCAACACCTATAAATCCGGCACCAACAACAATAATTTTATTGCATTTATCAAGCTTGGTTTTCATTATATCAAGGTAGTCTTTATCTTTTGGTACTGAAAAAACATTTTCTAAATCAGCTCCTTTTAACCATGTGGGAACTGATGGAGAAGAACCTGTCGCCAGAACGAGCTTTTTATATGAAATTTCTTCCTTATCTTTTAAAATACAAGTTTTTTTTTCGCGGTTAATAGAAATAGCTTCTCCAATAATCAGATTAACACTTGAGTTTTCAAGCATCTTTTCAGATGGTAATATGTTATCATTCGTACCATTAATTGAAGCGAATGTATAAGGTATACCGCATGGAACAAGAGTTTTTTCTTCTTTTCTTATAACTGTAAATGTTTTATCAGGATAAACTTTTTTCCCTGTTAGGGCTGTAACCATACCTGCGGCACTACTCCCTATTACTAATACATCAGTACTTTTCATTATATAAATATTTAAAATATTAATTAATAATTATAAAATTCTATCCCGTATTGGTTAAATATTTTGTACAGTGAATTTATAATGCGTGTTTTCTTTAGAGTTATTAAGCATCTTGGCAAGGATTGTTTCTTCTTTTTTTGTCTTTTTTAACATATAGTAAAATATATTAATCATTGTTTCATTCAATTCATTTTCAGAGGCTAATATGTTATAAAGTTTAATAAGGCAATTATCAAAATATAATTCTATTTTAATTAAATCAGCCATAGACAAGTCTGGTCCTGTTTTTATATTTTTGAAACATTCCGATATTTGATTTGATAATTTGTTAGAAGGAAAACCTAACCAACAGTTCATTGCTTTTGCAATTTTTTTATGTTTTTCAAGATAGCTTTCACGAAATTTTTCATGTTGATACAGATCATATATTAACAGTTTAATTTCTTCGTTTTCAACCTTTTCATAGAGTCCAAAGTATAATTGAGCCACTTGTTTATGATAAGATTGAATTTGTTCGATGATTTTGCTTTTTTGTTTATACATTTTAATCTCCTTTCTTGTTAAAATTTTATATTTGGTATGTTTGAAATAAGCTTCTTATCCAACTACTTAAAGTTAGTATGTTTTAATGTTAACTTTTGTTAATCTTAAGGGTTTTACATCAAGAAAACTCTTGAGATTTATCAAATTATTTCTTATTTAATTAATACTTAAAGAACCCTTTTTGGTCAAAAATTAAAACTCTTTCTTGGGAAATGTTTGTTTTACCTGACCTTTGGAATTGTGATTATTGAAGCTGTAAATATTTGCTGAATGCTGACTGCTCTGGCATTTCTTAATTTGTCGACTTTTTTAATAGTTATTTTCTTGCATAAGAAAAATGCATTTAAAAGATTCTCCAGTTTCCTTTTCCATTTTTTAAAACTCCTGTTCGTCGAACATTTCTCAGTATTCCTGATTGTCTATTCCAGTCATTTTTTCATGTATTATTAAAACATTAATAGCAATAATTAAATATATATTTCATTTGTTAGAGAAAATTTAAACTTTGTTTAAGTATTTTTGTCTTAAGTGTAATAATTTTCAAAATTAGGGGTCAAAAATATTTATATTAATTTTTACAAGATGAAACAGATTGACAGAAGGATAGTCATTGTTGCCGCCTTTGTTTTTATTGTTGGTATGGCATTTGGATTAATGAAGTTTTTAATAGCGCAGAAAGAAAAACCTTTTAAACGACCGGCAGTAATTGCTAAACGACTAGTTAAAGCAGAAGAAGTAAAATATAAAACAATTATTTCGCCTGTATTTGCAACCGGTAGATTAACATCTGTTTCAGAAATAGATGTTATTGCTGAGGCATCAGGGAAAATTTTAAAATCAAATATTCCTTTGAAAAAAGGAGCCGAATTTTCTAAAGGCGATGTATTATTTACTATTTATACTGACGAAGCTATCTTAGCTTTAAAAGCCAAAAAAAGCAAGTTTTTAAATTCATTAGCAAATCTTTTACCGGATATAAAAATTGATTATCCTGAATATGAAGCTCAGTTCAGCAAATTTTTTACATCAATAGATGTGAACAAAAAACTTCCTGAGTTTCCTGAATTTGAAAGTGAAAAACTGGAGATTTTTCTTGCCGGCAGGAATGTGTTAAGTGATTATTATGGAATTTTAAAGGACGAACTTCAATTAAGTCGCCATACAGTTGTTGCTCCCTTTAACGGAGCTTATTCTGATGTTTACTTAGAAGCTGGAGCCTATACTAATATGGGCGGGAGAGTTGCTCATGCTATTCAAACAGATATTTTAGAACTAGAAGTTCCTTTGGAAAAAATTGATGCCGAATGGGTTAAAATAGGCGATAAAACAAAAATTACTTCTGCCTCACGAAATACTAATTGGCAAGGGAAGGTAGTAAGGAAAAGTAAGTTTGTTGACCCTAATACTCAATCTTTGGGAATGTTTATCCGAATAAACAATACAAATGAAAACCCTTTATTAGCAGGGGAGTATTTAAAAGCTACTTTCCCCGGCCGTTATGTTAAGAATGTAATGGAAGCCCCAAGAAATGCGATTTTTAATTCTAACGAAGTTTTTGTTATTAATGAGGGTCAATTGCAGAAGAAAATCATTAATGTGATTAAGGTAAATGAAAATACATTAATATTTAATGGTTTAAAAGAAGGGGAGATGCTTGTTATGCAACCTTTAATTAATGTATTGGAAGGAACTTTAGTTGAAATTCAGGGACAACAAAAAGAAAGAAAACCAACTAAAAAGAGTGCTAAATCCAAAAAAGATTAATATTAAAATATATAAAGGTTACCCTTTAAGTAATTTCTAAAAATAGTGAAATTCGAGGCGCAATAAATTTTAAAACCTGAGTTTACTATTGTAAATGATGGATTTAAAATTTTGAAGCAATGAAGAAGTTTGAATTTTTAGAGATTACTTTTAATAAATTAAGATGATGAGGAAACTAATAGAACGTTTTGTTGAATATCCTATATATGCTAATCTTATTATAGCTTTTGTATTAATTGCAGGATTAGTAAGTTTATTTTCCATGAAAAAAGCTTTTTTTCCGGAAGCTGAAAGCCGAATTATTACCGTATCTGTTTTTTATCCGGGAGCTTCGCCTGTTGAAATGGAAGAAGGAGTGACTTCGCGTATAGAAGAAGCTATAAGAGGCCTTGTGGGTATCAAGGAAATAAATTCAACATCGGTTGAAAATAGTGCCAGTGTAACTATTGAAACGACAGGAGAATATCCTATTGATGAAGTTTTAATGGAAGTTAAAACAGCGGTTGATGGAATTTCATCATTGCCAACGGCAGCTGAACGGCCCGTAGTTGCAAAGCGCAGATCAAGATCTGGTGCGCTTTATATGACATTAGTTTCTGCCGGGGAATATGATGTTGATTTAATGACTTTAAAAGAGTATGGTCAGCGAATAGAGGAAGACTTGATGAACTCCGGAGTTATGAGTCAGGTAACAGTGTCGGGATTTCCGCCGCCTGAAATTTCAGTTGAAGTAAAGGAAGAGGAATTACTTCGTTACAATATTACTATAAGTGAAATCATTAGAGCAATACAATTAAATAATCAGGATATTTCCGGTGGTCAGATTAAATCTGATGAAGAAGAGTTATTAATTCGTCTTCGCTCCAGAAGTACCGACCCTGTTAAAATAGGGAATATTATTGTCCGCGGACAATCTGAAGGAGGTTTTATAAGAATTCGTGATATTGCCGAAGTAAAAAAGAAATTTGCTGATACATCAAACGAATCATGGATTAATGGTAGAAATGCCGTATTTATTGGTGTCGATAAATTGCCTGAAGAAGACCTGGAAGAGATTACAATATATGCCAGGAAATATGCAGAAGAATTTAATGCTGAAAATCATGGTGTGAGATTAGAAACGGCATTTTCTTATTTAGAAATTTTAAATAGTCGTTTAGATTTACTTACAAAGAATGGTATAATCGGTTTAACTTTAGTAATTCTTGTATTATCCATGTTTTTAAGTGTGAGGTTATCCTTATGGGTGTCATGGGGTATTCCGTTTAGTTTCCTGGCAATGTTTATTTATGCTAACCTTGCCGGGATTACCATAAACATGATATCCTTATTTGGAATGATACTGGTAATTGGAATTCTGGTGGATGATGGAATTGTAATAGCGGAAAATATATATCTGCATTTCGAAAAAGGTAAAACACCAATGAAAGCAGCCGTTGATGGCACTATGGAGGTTATGCCTGCTGTTTTAACTTCGGTTACTACAACTATTATTGCATTTATACCTTTATTGTTACTCACAGGAACACGAATGGAAATGATATATCATATGGCTATTGTGGTCATAGCAAGTTTATTCTTTTCATTATTCGAAGCTTTCTTTGTTTTACCTGCTCACCTAAGTAGTAACATGATACTTAGTCGTAAAAGTTTAGAAAAGAAAAAAAGAGGGATTAAAAAATATTTTGAACGATTTATTATTTGGTTACGAGATGATATTTACCATCATACTTTAATTTGGTTGTTAAAATGGCGACATGCAGTAATCGGAATTCCTGTTGCATTATTTTTAATTACAATTGGTTTGGTTGCCGGTGGTCATATTAAGAATACCTTCTTTCCAATGGTCGATTTTGATAATTTTGAAGTTAATATAGCTTTTACTCCAGGTGATGGTGAAAAACAAACAAAACAGTATTTAGATAAATTTGAAATTTCCGTTTGGGAGGTAAATAAAGAACTATCAGAAGAATTCAATTTGGATGAAGATATTATTGATTTTGTAATGAAATCAGTTGGAAGTTCGTTTAGCGGCCAGGAAATTGGTTCTCATGCCGGAAATCTCAGGATTTACCCGATAAATCTGGAAGGGATAGATATTAGCGGGCATGATATTGCTAATCGGGTAAGAAAGAAAATTGGAAAAATTCCCGAAGCCAGAAAATTTACCGTAGCGGGTCGAAATCGCTGGGGAGCCCCTGTTTCAATAAGCTTAATGTCTAAAAATTTACAGGAATTAGATGAGGCGAAAGAATATTTAATGAGCCGTTTAACGGAGTTGCCACAATTAAAAGACATTAATGAAAATGTAGCTTTGGGAAAGCAGGAGATTAGACTAAAATTAAAGCCTAAAGCCTATTTTCTTGGTTTAGACGAAAATATAATAGCACAACAGGTGCGTCAGGGATTTTACGGAGGACAGGCACAGCGTTTGCAGGAAGGCCGTGATGAATTGCGTGTTTGGGTGCGTTATCCAAAGTCGGATCGACTTACTATCGGACAAATGGAAAATATGAAAATTAAAACGGC
Organism: Bacteroidales bacterium; assembly: GCA_021108325.1. Lineage (GTDB taxonomy): Bacteria > Bacteroidota > Bacteroidia > Bacteroidales > UBA12077 > UBA12077. The sequence goes on from JAIORB010000038.1 coordinate 63,018, forward strand.
TAAGGGAGAATTTCCATTAACCGAATTAGTCGATTATCATATGGAAAGAGGTCCTGTTGCAATTAATCGCTATAATGGTTCGAGAGAAATAAGGGTTGAAGCAGAAACTGTTAATCCATTTGCTCCGGTTCCTGAAATATTAGATCAAATTAGTCATGAAATTATGCCCGATGTTGAAGCTCAGTTTGCAGGTATTCGATATGAATATCAGGGTCAACAAAAAGCAGGAAATGAGGCTATGGCTAAAATTCTACCATATTTCTCAATCGCATTTTTGCTTATTATATTTATCATGATTATTCATTTTAAAAGCTTTAATCAAACCTTAATAATATTGGCCATGATACCATTATCGATGCTTGGAGTGTTCTGGGGGCATGGAATTCATGGAAAGCCTTTATCATTAATGAGTCTTTGGGGAATGGTTGCTTTAACCGGTGTAATTATTAACGATGCTATTGTTTTTCTTGCTAAGTACGATGGAAATTTATTGGAAGGGAAAAAAGTTCATGATGCAATAGTTGAAGCAGGAAAATTGAGATTAAGACCTATAATTCTTACTACTGTTACAACATCAGTCGGATTATTCCCAATGATTCTTGAAAAAAGTGTACAGGCTCAGTTTCTTATTCCTATGGCAATTAGTTTGGCATATGGAGTAGCAATTGGTACAATATTTATACTGATATTCTTCCCGGTTTTAATTATGTTGTTAAATGATATAAGAGTTTATTTAAAACTATTATGGACAGGGATTAAGCCTGAACGCGAAGATGTTGAAGTAGCTATAATCTTAAATAAGCGTAAATTAAAATACGAATCAAATACACGAGATAAAGATGAATAAAAAGAGTTTAATACTATATATTTTTTTAGTGGCAATTGTTTTTTCTGCTTTATCAGTAAAATCACAGGAAACTGCTTTAAGTGTTTCTGATGCTTTAGAAAAAGCTCTGGAAAATAATTACGGAATCATAATATCGAAATCGGAAATTGAAATAGCCAAAATCAATAATAACTGGGGAACTGCAGGACGAATACCAACAGTGGGTTTTGATGTTTCATCAATAAATAATAAGGAGTTACTTGACAATACAAGCACCAATATGATTTCGGGAGGAATAGGTGTAAATTGGACTATTTTCAACGGATTTAAAGTAAATATTACAAAAGATAAATTGGAGAGACTCGAAAATCTTACAAAAGGTCGTTCGGCGGTTGTTGTAGAAAGTACAATTCAGGATGTTATAATGAGTTATTACAATATTCTACTTCAAAAAGAACAATTGGAAGTACTGAAAACGGTAATGCAATTATCAAAAGATCGATTTGATTATGAGCAAGTCCGACACGAAATAGGAGGCTCGGTTACATATAATGTTTTGTTGGCAAAGAATATTTATCTGAATGATAAAGCTTTATATTTAAATCAGGAAGTTGTTGTGCGTAATACTATCAGAAATTTTAATTTTCTGGTAGGAGAAGAGCCCCAAATAACCTGGACTTTTTCTGAAGAATTTAATTCTGATACTACTGAATATATTTTAGGAGATTTGATGGATAAGATGTTGGCCAATAATCAAACCCTGCAAAATCAATACGCAAATCTTTTACTTCAGAAAAACGAGATTGATTTACAGCGCAGCAACTTATATCCTCGATTAAGTTTATCGGCAGGTATTGATAATTCATATTCATGGATTAACTCCGAAGGGCAGGCAGAAATTTATAATGAGGCACTTACTCCTTATGGAAATGTGAGTTTGTCGTATGATATTTATTCGGCAGGAAATCGCAAAAGAGCTATAAACATTGCAAAAATAAACGAAGAGATAACTCAGGTTGAAACTGATGAAATAAAACATAGCTTAACAAATCAGCTTTATAATGAGTTTGAAACCTATAACTTGCGCAAAGTACTTTTAAATGTTGCTAATGAAAGTTTAGAAGCAGCCGAAATGAATCTTCAGATTGCCGACGAAAAATTCAAATCAGGAGCAATAAATTCATTTAATTATCGCGATATTCAGTTAAGTTATTTAAGGTCGGCAATTAATCAGCTGCAATCTGTTTATAACCTGATTTATTCCAATACTACATTGACTCGTTTGACAGGAGGCTTTTTGGACGAGAAGAATCCTTAAGTTTTTAATTTTTTGAAGAAAAAATCTCAGGTGAAAAGGCTAATTGTATCCACATGAAGTATTGTGTATTTGCCACATTACCATTAACTCCCTGAAGAATTTCCATGCTTTTGGTAGCATTAAATAATGACAATCCTATCCTTAATTCCGCAGGTATTTCAGCTTTATATTTATACATAATATCAATTTCATCCCCTAAGGGTTTATTTAATTTAGCTGTAATATCAATAGGGTCGGGAATGCTTTTTTGTGTTGAAAAATTATGATAAACTATACGTAAACTATTTTTACTGTTAAATGCCACATTAGCTTTAGCATATATATCGACTATGCCTGCATCGGAAACACTTTTTGAGAGTATCGAAAAATAGTCCATGTTTCCTAAAAACTTGTTTCTGGCTCCATACAGGAGATCAAATGAATAATCAGTATCTGATGCGCTTGAAGGATCATTACCACTAATAATATCTATTCCGGGCCCTAGTCCAAGTTTATTTGAAAATTTATATATCCCTTTTAACGACACTAAATAAGCATTTATCTTCTGGCTATTTATATTAGTTCCTGTTTGATGATAAAAATATCCGTCAATTTCAAACCTTTTACTTTTTGTTTTAAAATAGGGGCCATACGTGGCAGTTACATAAACAGTTTCACTACCTTCTTCCTTTTGATATCCTGACAAAACACCCATAAAACTTAATTTTGAACTTTGCCCTAAATTCTTACTTAAATATATAAAGTCTAAAAACTTCATCTTATCAGGAGTATATTCATTCCCAATCTTGTTTTCAGTATCATTATTTAATGATAATCCGACATCAGCTCTAAAATCTTTATTATCAAATTTGTATAACACCCCATCGTATGTTAAGCCGGTTTGACTCCAATTTCTCTTTGCAATGAGTCTTTGATCATCATATGCCCACTCTTGTCGTCCGATTTTTAAAAATGAATAATCACCAAGATTTAGTTGAAACCATGCTTCATATAAATCAATACTGGCAATATCTCCTTTAACTGAAGTAGAACTATAAAGACCTTCATCTCCCCATACTCTCACATCTTGTCCCGTAATGTTTAAACTGTATTTTTCATTATCATACGATAATCCAAGGCGGGTTCTCTGCGATACAAAATACGCAGTATTATCATCTTCTGAAAACATCGATTTATAACCATGTCGTATTTCGCCTCTTGGCCTTAATAGTGCCTTAATAGTAAGTTGAGCCTTTAATGATGTAAATGCTATAGCAATTAATAAAGTAGTGATTCCGATTTTTTTCATAATTATTTGATTAACTGTTTACCGATATATTTATTTCATTCATGTGTCTGGTATAAAAAGAATAAATTAGGATTATCAACCCTGTCAGGGTTGTGTTAATAAACTGATAACTGGCTTTGTCCGATTTAGAATTTTACATAATTAACCCTGACGAGGGTTTTTAGATTAGACTCATTCACAATTAACTATATATCCCTTTGATATAAGATTTAGTTATTTCATTCCTGGGATGCTCAAATATTTGTTCAGCAGGTCCGTGTTCAATAATTTCTCCCAGGTACATAAATATCACGTAATCTGCTACTCTTTTGGCCTGCCTTAAAATATGTGTTACCATTACAATAGTATAACGCTGTTTTAGTTTTACAAATAATTCTTCAACCTCCCGGCTCGAAATAGGGTCAAGAGCTGATGTAGGTTCATCTGCCAATAAAATATCAGGATCGACTGACAAGCCACGTGCAAGACATAATCTCTGTTGTTGCCCTATTGAAAGTGCCGATGCAGGATCTTTCAACCTGTCTTTTACCTCATCCCATAAACTAACTTGTCTTAAATAGTACTCGACTCTTTTATTCAGAAACCTTTTTTTTCGTCTTCCACTGATACGCAACCCATAAGTAATATTATCATAAATACTCATCGGCAGTGGATAAGGGCTCTGTGCTAATAAACCCATTTTTTTTCTTAATTCGGTAATTTCTGTTTTTGGATGAAGTATATCTTCATCTCCATTAAAAATTCTGCCTTGTGTTTTAACTTCGGGATACAAATCTGTAAGACGGTTCAGGCTTTTTAACAAAGTTGTTTTACCGCAACCTGAAGGCCCAAGAATTACTGTAAGTTTCTTTTCGGGAATCTGAACGTTTATATCTTTTAAAATATGATTTTTACCTATATGCAGATTAAGATTCTCGATATTTATTTTTGTTTCATTAATCATAATTCATCATTTAATCTTATTTTTTTGATATTTCATAGAAAAACCGCGCGAAGCAATACTTATTATTAAAACTATTACGGTTAAAACCACAGCTGATGCATACGCTCTGTTTTGTACTTCGGGTATTGGCGAACTCAATTGAAAAAATACTGATAAAGGCAAAGTTGCAGTAGGCTGTGAAAGTGAGGTTGGAATATAATCGGTATATCCTGCTGTAAAAAGTACGGCTGCGGCATCGCCAATTGCTCTTCCGAATGCGAGCAAAATTGCAGTTATTATTCCAGGGATACATTGCCGCAGCATAACCCTGAATGCTGTTTCAGATCGGGTTGAACCCAAAGAAAATGCTGACTCCAGTAAGCCTTTGGGGACTGTTTTCAATACTTCGTCCATTGAACGAACCATTATAGGAATTATGAATAAAGTAACTGTTAGTATTCCGGCTAATAAAGAAGTGCGTAAGCCTAATAATACCATTAAAGTAAATCCGAAAGCACCGTACACTATTGAGGGAACTCCCCATAAAAGATCAAGGAAAAACCGGATAGAATTCACAACATTTTTCTGTTTCAATTTATGAACATTCATGTAAAGGGCAAGCGGAAGACTAACAGCCAATGCAAGCAATGTCGCACCACCTGACAGATACAAAGATCCTATTATTGCATTCAAAATACCGCCTTCTTTTCCAAAATAATAACCACCTTTAGGGGTTTGTGTAATCATGCTCCACGATAATGAAGGCATGCCTTTTACAAGAATGCTGATGATGATTGCCAACAACGCTATTATAATTATAACAGTAGATATTATCATTAATACCCTGTAAAATAGTTCTTCTGATTTTCTTAAAAGCTGACGATTCATTTTAAATCTTCTTTTCATAATGTATTATAATATATCGCGATCCCATGTTAAAAATAGTAACCACAATAAATAATATTAATGCTGCCAGCATTAATGCCGAATCATACATCGGGATAGACAACATTTCGCCATAATTGTTAGCAATCAGCGCGGGCAAAGGGTAACCTGCCTGAAAAATTCCAGTAGGAATATGTACAACATTGCCTACAACCATAAGAACAGCTATTGTTTCACCAAACGCCCTGGATACGCCTAATCCAAATGATGATATTATCCCGGGAAAAGCTTTTCGTGTTAATACTTTTTTTATTGTTTCCCACTTTGTTGCTCCCAATGATAGTGATGCCTCAGATAATTCAATCGGGATTGTTTTGTAAACTTCAATAAGAATATTCAGAATAAATGGAATTATCATGACTGCCAAAACCACTGCGCCAGCTAAAATGCTATAACCGGACGAATGTACATTAAACCATCCGGCTATTTTTGAGACAAAAGGGACTATAATTATTATGCCCCATACACCATAAATTACAGAAGGGATACCTGCCAGGATATCTATTACAGGTTGCATTATTTTTAATACAACTCTCCTGGCATATTGTGTCAGATAAATAGCTGTTAATAAACAAATCGGAGCTGCTATTATGACCGAAATAAATGTTACCCACAATGAGCTTATTATAAATGGAAGAAATCCAAACTTGCCCGACATTGGTTTCCACTCGCTTGAGAATATAAGTTCTGTTAAAGATTTTTCACCAAATAATAATGAGGATTTAATTAATAAACCGGTAAGCAGAATGAAAGGCATTGCTAAAACCAGAATATAACAACATTTCATCCAAAAAGTGCTTAACTTTTCACGTAAATTTCTCCGTAACTTAAAATTAGTTAACACTAATGCTCTCATTATTATCAAATTGATTTTAGCTTTAGTTTAAATGAGTGTTGGAAAGTGTGTTTGTGTACCGATAGCTATCGATACTTTGTGACTTAGCCCCGAAAGCTTTCGGGGTAGTGGCAGAATTTTTATTGCCACAAAAACACTAAGAATGCACTAAGTTTTACATGCTAAATTAAAGTTTGGCAAGTTCATTTATCAATTTATCATCAGATAATTGAACATATCCTCCTTCTTTTACATATACTTGTCCGTCCGTAACAATCCATTTCAAAAATTCTATCACTTCTTTACTTTCAGGTTTTCCTTTTGCTACGAAATATAATTCCCTTGCCGGTGGTGAAGGATATTTCTCTTCTTCAATAGCAACCATCATATCATCGAGAGAATCATAAAAGTTCTCATCATCATCAATTACACCATTTTCATTAATGTCAATTGGAATAACGTCAAGTCCCTGATGTTTTTTTCTTGAGCTTATATCATATATATAAATAACATTATTGTATCCGATTCCATAAATGTCAGACTTAACTGCATCAGCCATTCCGGGATCACCAAAAATTCCTATACCATTAAGACTTTCCTGGTTTTTACCAAGATATGCTCCCCACATTTGAGCTGCACCGCAGGCATCAGAGCGGGTATATACATTCATGTTTGTATTCTTCATTGTTTTATCTGCAAGCCATTCGTCCCAGGTTTTAATTTTTCCGTTAATAAAAATATCAATAAACTCATCGCGGGTTATACCACGTTCTTTTACAATATCCAGTACCGGAGAATTTGCATTTATGGTGGGAAGTACCGCATCTTTTGTAACCGCTACCCACCAAACACCTTTTGCTTTTTCTACATCAGAAATTTCTCGTGAAAACATTCCCAAGTCTACAATTCCTGATAAAGCATCTGTCATTCCTTTTCCCGCTCCTCCTGCAGAAATATCTATTCGCACTTTTGGGTGAATTTTACGGAATTCTTCTGCCCAGCGCGTAGTCATTGGATAAAGGGCAAAGGCACCTGAAATAGTAATTGTGCCTTTCAGTTCTTCTGCTGAATCATTTGAACCTGAATCAGATTCAGTATTTGTTTTTTTATTGTTACAGGCAAATAAAGTAACAATCAAAAAGATCAAAGAGAATAATTTAATTTTTTGCATAAAAATTGTTTTAGATTAATAATTCAAAAGTAGTCTCTGAAATAATCAATTAAAACAGTTTAAAACCCTAAATTTCTGTGTAAGTATTTATACTTAGAGGTAGCGAGAAGAGCAAATCATAATAGGGAAAGTGAATTGTATTCTTTCAAGGTTTTTAATTTATATTCGAATGTTTTGGTATTATAATTTTAAACGCTCAAGCATATTAATTGCATTTGTATTTTCAGGATTTAACTGGAGCGATTTTTTGTAATTTTCTATTGCCAGTTTTGTTTCTCCATTTAACATACAAGCTTCGGCAAAACTATCATATACATTAGAGGATTCTGGGAATAATTTAACATTTAAGGAAAGTATTTGTATAGCATCAGAGAATTTTTCCTGCCGCAAATATCTATATCCTAAAACATTTAATATCCCTTCAAGATTATTTGTGTTAGTTTTTATTTCGTCCGGGTGGTTTAATATTTCAGTAATCCCTTTTTCTATATTTCCTGCTGTAAGGAGCTCTAAAGGCAGTTTATAATCCGCATCAACTTTAATAGCTCTTTTTGTTGTGCCCAACCAATTAATATCGACATATTGAATGCTGTCATTTAATGAGTTGAATGTAAAATTAAGAAATGGGAGTCTGGACTTAAATTTACCATCCGATTCAGGATAAAGCAATGTTTTAATTTTAAAATAATTGTCAATATAGTCATCAATTGTACATGTTAGCTCATTATTAATTTTTTGGATATCCAGTTTAAGATATGATGAAACGGAGTATTTTCCACAGATTTTTTCAAAAGTATTATCGGATAAATTAACATTCGTTGATTGTTGGAATTTATAACTCAGAATTGAATCCATTTCAGGGTCTTTTCCTAAAAGGAAATCTTTATGCAAATATTCTGTATAGATGTCGGGTGTTATCCATTTTCTTGTATCTTCTAAAATACTCGATTGAGTTAATCCGGTTGATATTACAACCTGAATTTTTGAATTTGGCAAGTTAATTTTTCTGGGTATTGAATAAAAATTGGGGCCTTGTGCTGTGGGTTCTCCTACAAAAATAGCATCTGTTTGTTGTTGAAGCATAGATGAAAAAATTACAGCGGCCGAAAAGGTTTTTCTTCCAATAATTACAAAAAGTTTCCCTGGTTGATTTATTTTTTCATTTGAACTTATGAATTCTGCTAATGGAATAACTTCAACAGCATTTCCTCCATCATTGTTTCTTACATCAACTACAAAGCGTTCAAAATCAAACTGATTTACTGTAGATTCCAGTTTTTTAATAAAATCCTCCATTGGTTCATCATTCATTGGTATGCAACGGTTATATTGCAAGTAGAGAGTTTTATCTTCTTCACGATATTCAAACCAATAGTTTGATTTTCGGTCATTTGAAATTGCAGGTGAAAAATCATTATCGATTTTTCGCATTACAGACCAATACAAATTTGGGATATAATGAACAGGCTTACTTTCAAATGTATATTTTTCTCCTGAAGAGTTCTCAAGGGTAAACTGTGCTACTTTATCTGATTCAACTATTTTTTCGGCTTGTAACCATTCAGATATTAGGATTATTCCCACACGATTTTTTGTGTGAAATTCATTTTCGGCGCTAATATTCTTTTTTAACTTATTGTAAATTTCGATAACATCTTTACCATTTATTTTAAGAACTTTTGATCCTATAAGATGTTTTAATCCTCGTCCTGCATCGGTTATGTAGATTCCATCATCAAAATAATAAATGTTGATTGGATAAATATGCCAGCCAAGAGTAAGAGATTGTATATTAGGGTAACTGTGCGCATCATTTGGAAGTGCTAGAATTCTTGCAAACTCAGCTTTTATTTTATTATTATCAAATTCATCAATATTTTCTTCGAATAACTTTATTTCATTTTTAAAATATTCTTCATCAACTAAAGAATATAAATCGGGATGTGTAACTTCCATTTGATTTACGAGAAAGCTTAAGTCTTCCCTCCATTCTGTTTTAGTAGGATTTGGAGGAAATCCAAAATGTAATAATATTTTATAATTTATAATGAATACCAAAATAATAATTGTGATGATAGAAGTGAATAATAAAAGCACAAACCCTGGTATTTTTAGCCATAAGGTTGATAACCTTATCAGCTTAATATTTAGTAATACTATGGTTAAGGCGAAGCTTATAATAGTTATATAAAAACTTAACTTGAAAATAAAACCAAATGGAATCTTAAAAAGTATTATAGTTGATGTCAGACTCAACACAAAAATTATTGAGCTTATTATCAGAAAATTTTTAGCTGTTTTCATTTTGTGTTTTTTAAATAAAAAAATATCTTTTACATAAAGTTTAGAATTGAAGCAAGTTACAAAAGAATTTTGATATTAACAGAATGATAAAGAAAGAGGTTGTTAAACGATAGTTTGATAGAAGATTGACAGAGTATAAAATAAAATGTCAAACAAAATTTTAAAAATAAAAAAAGCCACTGATGAGCAGTGGCTTTAATACTAAGTTAACAATATCTGTTATCTTGGATAATAATTACGCTTAATTTACAATTTTTCTACAGCCATTAATGGCTGATCTTTAGTAATTAAAGCGGCATCATCAACCAGAATCTTAATAATTTTACACTTGAACGGAGCTTCAATTTCGTTGAAAAGTTTCATAGCTTCAAGTATACAAATAGTGTCTCCCTCATTAACTTCAGACCCTTCCTTTACGAACGGAGGTTTATCTGCAGCAGAAGCATTATAGAATGTTCCTGCCATAACTGCGTTAATTGTATCCTTATATTCCTGTGTATTTTGTTTTTCTACTTTTTCTTCAACTTCAATAACTTCTTCATGTGTTTCTGCATGGATATTTTGTTTAATTTCAGGTTCTGTAAAAACATGTTCTTTTGTACTATCATTTCCAGATCGCATCGACATATTAAAATCACCTTTTCTGATAACTAATTCACTAAGTTGCATTTTTGAAGCTTTGTCTAAAATAGCATTCATCCCTTCATAATCTTCCGGATGTAACATTGGATTTGCAGTACCCGAAACAGTTGATTCTACTGATATTTTCTTTTCTTTTTCAGGAGTTTTTGTAAACTCTTCTACTTCAATATCAGCAGGAGTTTTTGGTCTTTTATCTTCCGACAATGTTCTCCATTTGAAATATTCCATCGAAACATCAGGAAACAGGCAATAAGATAAAATATCTTCTTCGTTTTCAATTAATTCCGGGTTTACAGCATTTTTAGTAGCTGTAGGTAAGATTGGTTTAAGATCATCAGCAGGTCGGTGATCAATTGGTTTTTCCTTACCCAGAATTTGCTTAATGAATTTTGGTGTGATAGGAGCAGGCGAACGGCCATACATTCCTTTCACATAATTCTTTACTTCTTGTGGAACAACCTTATATCTTTCACCTGTTAAAACATTCATTACTGCCTGAGTACCTACAATTTGACTTGTTGGAGTAACCAGGGGAGGATATCCAAGATCTTTTCTAACTTTTGTAACTTCTTCCAATGCTTCAGGTAATTTTTCAATTGCTCCCTGTTGTTCGAGTTGTGAACGGAAATTTGAGATCATTCCACCAGGAATTTGGTGTACAAGAATCTCAGAATCGACAATTGGTTCATAACCTCGACCTTTTGTTCTAAGAGGAGTAAGATCAGCAAAATATTTATTTACTTTTCGTAATGCTTCAACATCTAAATCAACATCAAATTCAGTTTCCCGGAAAATAGAATTCATAGTTTCTACAGGTGGTTGTGACGAAAATCCTGCCATTGATGAAATAGCACAATCAATAGCTCCGGCACCGGCTTTAACTCCTTCAAGATATGCAGTCTCGGCCATTCCGCTTGTTGCATGACAATGAATCTGAATTGGAATATCCAGTTCTTTCTTTAGCGCAGACATAAGATTTTTTGACATGGTTGGAGATAATAACCCGGCCATATCTTTTATACAAAGCGAATCAATTCCCATCTGAACTTGTTCCTTTGCATCACTTACATATTTTTCAATTGTATGCACAGGACTTATAGTATAAGAAAGTGATCCCTGGGCATGAGCCCCGTGTTTTTTTACAGATTTAATAGCTGCTTCTAAATTTCTGGAATCATTTAATGCATCGAAAATTCTGAATATATCAATCCCGTTTTCATGTGCTGTTTCAACAAAGCGATCAACCAAATCGTCAGGATAGTTTTTATAACCAACAATGTTCTGACCCCTTAACAACATCTGTAAAGGAGTTTTTTTAGCCTTTGATTTTATTAGCCTGATTCTTTCCCATGGATTCTCGCGTAAAAACCTTAAACACACATCGAAAGTTGCTCCGCCCCAAACTTCCAGCGAATAATAACCAACAGTGTCAATAACATCAATTATATCAATAATATCTTTGGTTCTCATTCTGGTAGCCCAAAGTGACTGATGTCCGTCTCTTAAGGTAGTATCGGTAATTCTTAATTTGTTCTGTTTCATAATATTATCTCTATTATTTATTAACTGAGAATTTTCCCATTCCGGAATATTTTTCAAATCTGCTTTGAATTAATTCTTCAATGCTTAGTTTTTTTAATATTTCAAGATTTTTTAATACAGATTTTTTTGCTGATTCAGCAATTGCTTTATAGTTTGTGTGGGCGCCTTCGCCTGGTTCACTAATTATTTCATCAATAACTCCGTGTCTAAGAAGATCGCTGGCTGTAAGATTTAAAGCATTAGCAGCATCTGGAGCATATTTAGCATCCCTCCAAAGAATCGAAGCACAACCTTCAGGTGATATAACCGAATATATGGCATTTGACAACATCAATATTTTATCGCCAACACCAATTCCAAGAGCACCACCACTACCTCCTTCACCTATTACAACCGAAATTATCGGCACTTCAATTGAAGCCATTTCAGTAAGATTTTTTGCTATAGCTTCTGCCTGACCTCTTTCTTCAGCCTCAAGACCGGGAAATGCTCCGGGTGTATCAATAATAGTTACAATTGGCACATTAAATCTTTCAGCTAACTTCATTAATCTGAGAGCTTTTCTATAACCATCAGGTTTAGCCATACCAAAATTTCTTTCAAGATTTTCATTGACCTTTTTCCCTTTATTATGGCCAATTAGCATTACTTTTTGACCTCCTATTTCGGCAAAACCACCTATCATAGCTTTATCGTCGGAATAATATCTGTCGCCATGAAATTCCACAAAGTTTTTTACTATTAACGAAAGATAATTTTGTAGAATAGGCCTTTTAGGATGCCGGCTTATACTTACAATTTCCCAGGCCGACAATGCTGGTTTTTTGGTTTTTTTCTTATCAGTCATTTTTTTCTTCTAATAATTTAGTTCTTAATTGAAGAAAGATTTTAAATTTGATTACCTGTTATAAAAGCTAAGGACATTACTTAAATAATCTTTCATATCCTTTCTGTTAACAATGGAATCAATAAATCCATGTTCAAGAAGATATTCTGAAGTCTGAAAATCATCAGGAAGTTTTTCCCCGATTGTTTGTTCAATTACCCTTCGGCCTGCAAATGCAATTAAAGCTCCAGGCTCGGAAATATTTAAATCGCCTACCATGGCATAACTTGCCGAAACACCTCCGGTAGTTGGATTAATAAGAACAGAAATGTAAGGAATGTTTTTTTTGTTCAACCGTGCAACCCCGGCGCATGTTTTAGCCATTTGCATAAGTGAAAGTATTCCCTCCTGCATTCTGGCGCCTCCCGATGCAGAAAAAACAATATAAGGTAAATTATTATCGTAGGCATAATTTGCAGCCTGTAGTATTTTTTCGCCTGTACCGCTTCCCAGGCTTCCACCAAGAAATCTGAAGTCCATTACTGCAACAACAGCATTAAAACCATTAATTTTACCCCGACCTGTTACTACAGCTTCTGAAATACCTGTTTTTTTAATGGCAAGTTCATATTTATCCTTATAACTACCTTTTAGGTCATTAAATTTAAGTGAATCTTTCGGGCTAATATTGTTGAATAGCTCTTCGAAAGTGTTTTTATCAAATAAAAGATTTATCCGTTCATGCGAGGTAATACTACCGTGGTAGTTACAATTCGGGCAAACATTCAGATTTTCTTCCCATTCACTTTTGTAAATATGTGAATGGCATTCTTTACACTTAACCCACAAATCCTTTTTTGATTTCTTTTTTGCAGTTGTAGTTTCGCTATACCATGCCATCTATCTATTCTCCGCTATTTATGTTTCTAATTCTAATGTAAAATTTTTCAATACTGTGTTATGTTCAAACAAATTATTGAAATAATTAGCTCGGCAAAGTAGTTATTTTTATAAAAAAAAGCTAGATAAATTGTAATTATTATGACTTATAAATAATCAAAAAGCAAGACTGAAACAGCATAAAAGATCGGTATGTCAGTAATTTATGTTGTTATGTAAAGTTCATTATATTATGGAGGCTCCATGTCTGAATATTGAATTAAAAAAAGACTCCTAGTTTTCTAGAAGTCTTTTAAAGCCTGTGGCCTCAATGATGACTATTACCAGAATTTCCACCAAAACACAGACAAACATTAAAAACGATATAAATTAATGTTTGTCGCGTATTTAAGAATTAATTTTAAGGTCAGGATTTCCGCAAACATTATTTTTAAAACTTTTTAATGTTTGTTGGATAAAAAATTGTACTTTTAAGGTCAGAATTTGAGTAAACATTAAAAATTAGATTAATTAATGCGTGAGCTGCTTTATCCAATCAATCCTGACAGAAATGTTCCATGGAATGATATTCCTTCGTTACCCATTAGAAAGGAACTTTATCAAACAACAGAAATATTGGGGAAGCTTGGAGATGCAAAGGCAGCTTTAGCAAGACTTCACGGTCGTAGTGCCATAATTCCAAATCAGGGACTATTGATTAATACAATAAGCTTACAGGAAGCAAAGATTTCTAGTGCGATTGAGAACATATTCACAACTGATGATGAGCTATATAAAGAATATAGCGATCAAAATATCGAAACAACCGGAGCATCCAAAGAGGTATTAAGATATCGGGAAGCACTTTGGTCTGGCTACAACTATTTACAAAAAACAGGACAATTTGATCAAAACTACTTTTTACAGGTATTTCAGGAAATAAAACAAACAAGGGATGGAATTCGCCCCGACTTTTTAAATACAACAATTAAACAAGGAGGTTCAGGACCAAATGCAGGGCAGGTTATCTATACTCCTCCTAGAGGAGTTACCGTAATTAAAGACAAACTAGACAATCTTGTAGATTTCTTGAATGATGATGAACAGTATAGAATAGATCATTTACTAAAAATGGCAATTGCTCATTTTCAGTTTGAGGCTATTCATCCTTTCCGTGATGGAAATGGCAGGTTAGGACGTATATTCAATATCCATTATTTGACGAACAAAGGACTACTGGATGTTCCAATATTGTTCCTCAGTCGATACATTTTGGATCATAAGGATGATTATTACACTGGATTAATGGGTGTCTCTCAAAGAGGTAACTGGAAGGACTGGTTATTATTTATGATGAGAGCCATTGAAACCACTTCGAATATTACGTTCCATAAGATTAATGAAATTGTGTCTATAAAAGATTCAATTCTAGAATTTGTAAAGAAAGATGAACGAAAATTTCGTAATCAGGAAGGTCTTATTGAGTTCTTATTTTCTCAACCGTTTACAAAGGTAAAACACTTGGTTGATTCAGGAATTTATGCAGAAAATACAGCGAGAAATTATCTAAATAAGTTATGTGATATGCAGGTGTTGGAGAAGAAAGAAATGGAGGGACATCATTACTATCTAAATCTTGAATTGTACAGGATACTTTCAGAATAATGCTTAATTCAATAAAATTAGAATCTTCGAATTTAAGTGGTTTTAACAAGCTGAGATAAACCCAATAAAAAAAGACTCCTAATTTCTTAGAAGTTTTTTTATACCTGTGGGCCCACCTGTCCCGATAGCTCCCGAAAGCTTTCGGGACGGGATGAACTAGCTCCGAAAGCTTTCGGAGCCTGATTATGAGTTAAAAGTGAAGATGATATTTTGGGTTGTTTCACATCAGGTTTTTTACCTTCTGAATAGTATTGTCGTTGAAATGAATTTTATTTTGCAGCTTTTTTTACCAGTTCACCTAAGAATTTTGCAAAATCAGTTATATCGCCATCAACACTTGCCTTTTCCAAAGCAGCCATATATGCATCTCGCTTTTCTACTGGAACAACTGTCCAGGAATAACCACCTGATGCAAGCATTGTATTAAAAAGAAAACGTCCAATTCGACCATTACCATCCATGTACGGGTGAATATATACAAATATAAAGTGACCAAGAACAGCTCTTACGCAAGTCTCTTTTTCTTCTTTAAGTAAGTCAAAAAACACAGGTATTGCATCACGAACAGCTTCAGGATTTAAAGGTGTATGTTTTGAGCCTTTGATAAAGACCTGACTATTTCTGTATCCAGCAAGGTCGCTCGCTTTTACTATTCCTGCAGCAACGCTTGGTGCAAATAATTCACGATACCAGTCTCCATGGTCGTTATCAGCAACCTCGCCAGCATTTGTACCACCAAGTATTGTTTTTATACTCTTCTTAACGGTTTGGAATGCCTGATAATATCCACGTGCTGCCATCGTGTTTTTTTCCTTTTTGTCTGCTTCACTTACTTCAGGATCCCATTTGCCATCACGTACTCTTTCAATTAATTCTGCTGTTACACGATACCCTTCAATGGATAACGAGTTATATGCATCATCCGCATAATTTTCTTCCACCTCCTTAAGATAAGCATCAATATCAATTGGCAGTACTTTGGATGGGGGAAAGTTGGTAATTGCTGTTTCACGCATTTTATACCACATTAATTTAATGCGATTGGCATATGGAGATGTTTCTCTTGCATTTAAAATGTTTGGCAGTTTTTCTTTAAAGGGATCTGTTTCCCTTACGTCATATCCGGCAGATTTCATGGTTTTAACAATAGTATCTGCTATTTTATCATTGCCAATATTTCTGAATGCTCCAACAAGGCGGCCTGCTACAGCACTATGACCACCTTCAAGGAGTTTCCCGAGTAGATTGGAACCATCCTTAACCATGGCAAGACATGTTCTGGCATCTGTGGCCTGACGTGTAAAAAAATCTTCTCCTATAGATATTAAGCCTGCTTCAAGAGAATAGAGGTTTGCCCCTTCTACGATTGTTCTATTCTGTTTTTCTGGTACCGAAAGGTTTGTGTCAAAAATAGATGTATTATGGGGCAAAACAAGATTGTTATTTGATGCTTTTGATGAGCGAACTAACAATTGTTCTGGTACTGTATAATTACCAGCATGAAGCATCAGGGATTGTTCAGGAGATAAACACCAGTCATCTCTAAAACGGTTTTTGCAATATACAGAAACGAAATACCAGAAAGACATATACCATGATGTAGTATCTCCATCGGTCTCATCAGGTCTGGTTGATATGTACCATCCCCTTACAACTTCTTTTAAAAAACCATTTCCCACAAGCCTTTCTTTTACCGTGCGTGTCATTTCGCTTGCCTGGATAACTGCAATACCTTTTTCATTTTGCATTTTTTGCAATTCTTCTAAAGCTTGTGCCAATTTTTCCTGTGGTGTCGCCATAATGTTAACCTTTTAATGTAATTTTATGTGATATTTCCAGTGTAAACCGTCGTACAGATTCCAGTGTAAGCTGCTGTGTAATATTCAGTATAAGCTGACGTGTAATTTCCAGTGTAAAGCACAAAAATAGTGAATTATTATATATTATGGCATATTCTCATAAAAAACATTCAAAAATAGACTACTATCCACCCCTTACCAATCCATTACGAACCCAATAAAAAAACTCCTGGTTTTAAAACTTGATTGGGTTTATTATATTATTTTAAGGCCAAAATATAACCAAACATTAAAAAAAGAAATATTTGATGTTTGGTGTTGCGATATATTATAAATAGTCAAACACAAAATATAAGTAATCCGATAGAATATTTTCCTAAGATGTAAAATTTATTTTAACCGAAGATTCTTCTGTGATTAAAATTAAAAAGCAATAAATACCAATTCCTTACGAAATCCCAATAAAAAAAGACTCCTAGTTTCCTAGAAGTCTTTTATGTCACGCGGTATTCCAAGATGAAAATCTCTTATAGAATTTTAGTTAAGGTTAAATATTAAAATTAGTGATTGTCAGTATTTTAGACTAACTTCGCAATTCTAAATTTTTCTAAGAATTAAATGTTATTTCTATAGTAATAAGATTCCTAAATTAAGAGGAAATAATAATTAACTTATAATCAATAGATAGTTAGACTAAATTTTCTCAATAGCCTTTAGTAATAGAAATGGTGATAGTTAATTTAAATTAATTGAAAGGATAAATCATATGCGTGAAAAAAAGCCGAATAATTTCCCGTCACCCAATTTGAATAATTTGCAAAGAGTTGCGATTGATCACAAAACAGTAATCTTTATTGCAGTGGGAGCTGATCCAGAAAAAGCCAAGCGTCGTTATTTAGAGCAAATTAATAGTAAATTTGTTAAAAAGTGACAATAGATATCGATGTTTAGAATAAAGTTTTTATTTGGAACTACTTGAGAAATTTATTGAATTTAGATTAAATACCATTCATATTCACAATTCCCTTACGACCAATAAAAAAAGGAGTCAGATCAAAATAATCTAACTCCTTTTCTAAAAGCCTGTGGGCCCACCTGGGCTCGAACCAGGGACCCCCTGATTATGAGTCAGGTGCTCTAACCAGCTGAGCTATGGGCCCGATTTATCATATGATAAATTTCGGATTGCAATATTAACGAAATGTTATTAAATACGCAATAGTTTTCAAAAAAAAGCGATGTCAAAATTAAATTTTTTTGAGTGTTGCTATAATCAGATCAATTACATTATGCACGTTTTGATTAAAAATCTCTAAAACTGCTTCCCAGATAACCGGTTCTTCATCTGTTTTCCAGCAATCGTAATCGGTGCTCATTGCAATGGCTGCATAGGGTATTCCTATTTCATTGGCAAGAATAGCTTCAGGTGCTACCGACATATTAATTACATCGGCACCCCACATTCGAAACATATTCGATTCGGCACGAGTTGAAAACCTCGGACCTTCAATACTCACAACAGTTCCTTTTTTATGGAATTTTAATTTTAGTTCTTCAGCTGATTGAATTAATAAATTTCTAAGATTTGAATTAAACGGATCAGCCATTGGAGTGTGTTTCATTTCACCCGATTCAAATGCATCAAAAAATGTTGTTGTACGGTGTTTTGTGAAATCAATAAACTGATCTAAAATTACCAGATCACCACGTCCGATTTCTTCACGCAAACTACCACAGGCTGTTGTAGCAAGTATATAGTCGCAACCCTGTTCTTTTAATGCCCAAATATTGGCGCGATTATTTACTTGTGTTGGTGGAATAGTATGCTTTTTCCCATGGCGCGATAATATAATAACATCCGTTTTTCCAATTTTTCCTGTTGTTAGTTCCGATGTTGGTTTTCCGTAGGGTGTATCAACTTTAATTATTTTTGGTGATTTTAAGATATTGGGATTTTCTAAACCCGATCCACCAATTATTGCCATTTTTGCCATTTTATGATTTATTAAAATATTCTATTAAGATATTATATGCTTTCTCAATTGTTTTTCCATAAGAAATGATTCCTTCAGGATGCCCGCCCATAATAATAATTCCGGATGGCAGATTAGCTAATTTGGCAAGTTCAATAGCAATTTCCGGAGTTCCAAACTCAGCTTTTTTGTCTGTTGTTGGTAAATCATTTAAATATGTGTTCCACATACCCTTATGATGAATATGAATTACAGCATTTACCTCAGAATTTGAATTGTAAATTGCTGCATGACTCAAGGATTCTGATGATGCTTTAGTTAAACCAACATACTGAATATTGTTTTTTGAAATATCAAAATCCTTAACTAAAGCAAAATGATTTTTTGAAAGATTCTTAAAGTTACCTGTTGCTGAACCTGAAATGATAAATTGATTTTTATTATATCGAACACTTAAGTTTCCAAATCCGATTCCATCAGGATAGGCTCCAATGAAACCAGCTTCGTAAAGTTTTTGACGACATGAGTTTATTTCGTGAAAATCTTTATCACTAAAATCGAAAGATTTTTCTTCCCAATTTAGATTAAACTTTATATAGCCTTCATCTGATTTGATCATTCTTAAATTGTACTTTAGACCTAACAGGTTTTAAAACCTGTTAGGTCTTTTCGGTTATTTTCTCAATTTCTCGATATCAGGTTTATTAGCTCCACAAATTCCTTTTTCAGTAATTAAAGCAGTAACATATTTTGCAGGAGTAATATCAAAACCATAGTTAGCAACTGAACTATTTTCAGGCATTATCCGAACTTTTGTAATTTTATTTTTATTCCAACCCTCAACATATTTAACTTCATTATGGTCTCGTTGTTCAATAGGAATTTCCTTAATTCCATCATTAATGCTCCAGTCAATAGTTGATAAAGGTAAAGCTACATAAAATGGAATATTATTATCATGAGCCGCTAAGGCTTTTAAATACGTTCCAATTTTATTTGCAACATCACCGTTTGCACTAGTTCTGTCACTTCCGACAATAACCATATCAACAAGATCTTTTTGCATAAGCAGCCCTCCGGTATTGTCAGTAATAACAGTATGCGGAACACCTTGTTGTCCAAGCTCGTAAGCAGTTAGTCTTGCGCCTTGATTTCGTGGTCGGGTTTCATCAACCCAAACATGAATTTTAATTCCTTTTTCGTGAGCTAAATAGATCGGTGCAGTGGCCGTTCCATAATCTACACAAGCCAGCCAGCCGGCATTACAATGTGTAAGAATATTTACTGTTTCTCCTTTTTTTGCTTTGCTTATTTTTTCAATTAAAGGAAATCCGTTTTCTCCAATAAGTCTGCAATTTTCAATTTCGTTTACCTTTAACTGATTTGCTGTTTTAAAAGCTAGTTCAATTTTCTCTTTCAAAAATTCAGTACCACTGATTTTTTCTAAAACCATATCAATTGCAAATTTTAAATTTACAGCCGTTGGTCTTGATGATTCTAAATATTTTGCAAAATCAATAATTTGATTTTTCAAATTACCATTTTCACTTAAACCTGATAATCCGAGATACATCCCGTAGGCTGCAGTTACGCCAATTAATGGTGCGCCCCGAACCCACATTTCTTTAATTGCCTGAAACGTGTTTTCAATGGTTTTTAAATTTTTGATTTTAAATTCAAATGGTAATGAACGCTGATCTATTATCTGAATGGTTTCCGGATTGTTTTCTTTTACCCAAATTGTATGATAATGTTTTCCGTTAATATTCATCAGTTCTGATTTTTGATAAAAGTAAGAAAAGATCAATTAATTTTTTAAATGTTTTTTACTTTTGCTTCTCAAAATATTTCAAATTTATGCAAAACGAATCTATAAAAAATATCATTTTTGATTTAGGTGCAGTAATTATTAATATTAATACTGATCTTTCTGTAAAAGCAATGAAAAATCTAGGGTTTTCAAATTTCGAAGAAAGCTACACATTATTTAAGCAAACAGATTTATTTGACAAATTGGAGAAAGGTTTAATAAAACCGGGCTATTTTAGAAATGAGTTACGAAAACACATTAAGAATGATGTATTGGATAAGCATTTCGATGAGGCATGGGGAGCAATGTTACTTGATTTTCCGAAAGCACGAATTGATTTAATAAAAAAACTCGGTAAAAAATATAACATTTATCTTTTAAGCAATACCAATGCAATACATTATGATCAGTATACTCAGGATTTTATTAACCAATACGGATTTGAATTTAATAGCTTATTTATAAAGGCTTATTATTCATTTCAGATGGGAATGCGAAAACCCGATATCGAAATTTTTAAGTTTGCTTTAAACAATAGTAATTTATTACCTGAAGAAACTTTGTTTATTGATGATTTGAAGGTAAATATAGAATCAGCTACAAAAGTTGGTTTACAAACAATGTGGGTTGATATATCTAAAGGTGAGAATATTGCTGATAAGCTAAATAGATTTTAGAATCCAAACCGATTTAATTCCTGAAGTTTCACGTAGTTTATAAAGCTTTTTTAAAGCTTCTGTTTCATCTGAATAAGAAAAAATTGCTATTCTAATATGATTTTCATCAGACTTAATGATTTCGGGATTGTAACCTTTATTTTTAAGTTCAGCAGAAAACTTTTCAGCATTTTTCATTCTCTTGAAACTCCCGGCAATAATATGAAATTCTGAATATTTTGGTTTAGGTTTTGTTTTATCAGGTTCCTGATAAAACAAAGCATCTTTTTTGTCTGTATTCTCATCAATCGATTGTACAATTAAGGCATTTATGCTATCGGCCTTTGCAATACTATCAAGATTTATTTCCGTGATATTTTTAAGTGTATTTTCAGCTGCCTGAAATTCAGTATCATCATTAAAAGAAAGAATGCTGAAATCGGTAAATCCATTAGTAAAATACCAGCTTGCTGCAATTAGAAAAATAAATACAATTGCAGATGTTCCTATTAATATGAGTTTTTTATAAGATTTTTTTTGTTTAACCGGTTTGGCTGTTTTAATTGCAGATTGCTGATTTACAATCCGTTTTGTTTTTACACTCTTTAATCCAAAAGAATCAGTAAGAAAGTTAGATTCCGTATTTTGCTTAAAGCGGATTTCACCTTTAACAGTTTGAGTTAAGATGCCGATTTCCGGAAAATCTATTTTTTCTCCTTTTTTGAGTTTTGCTTTAATTTCTTTTACAAAATCACCAAGTAAAGATTTTGACTTTTCAATATCAATTTTTTCCTTTTTTGATATAAACTCAATTAAAAAATTATCGTGATATGAATATTCTGGATTAAATAATATTTTTTTCGAAGGAGGGAGAAATTTATTTTCATTAACATCAAAAGCAGCAGGTTCATATTCAGATACAAATCCTCCTAATCCGGAAATTATAACTTCCTGATTTGTAAATAATAATTCCTTTATGTAATCCTTTATTTTCAATGTTTTTAATTAATTGAAGCAAATATATAGAAAATTCTGTTTTGACCAATAGTATCGAATGTTCTATTAATGAACATTTCATTAACGGTTCTTAACTTTTTTAATTATTGATTTCGAAATTATATGTTTAAATTAGCAAACCATTAAATATGAATTGATAAATGAATAAATTAGTACTGGTAACAGGAGGTACAGGATACATTGGTTCACATACTGTTGTAGAACTAATGAATGAAGGTTTTGATGTTGTAATTATTGACAATCTTTCAAATTCCGAAAAATCTGTTTTAAATGGAATAGCAGAAATTACCGGACGAAGAGCATATTTCGAACAGTTTGATATTTGTGATAAGGAACGTTTAGATAATTTTTTCAAAGTATATAAGAAACTAGATGCAATTATTCACTTTGCAGCTTACAAAGCAGTGGGGGAGTCAGTCGAAAAACCATTAATGTATTACCAGAATAATCTGGTTTCGTTAATGAATCTTTTAAATGGAATGATTGAATACGATGTTCCGTATATTGTATTTTCATCATCGTGTACTGTTTATGGAGAACCTGATGAATTGCCGGTTACCGAACAGGCACCAATAAAACTTGCTAATTCGCCATATGGTAACACAAAGCAAATATCAGAAGAGATTATTAAAGATATTATAAGTGTAAATCCAAACCTTAAGGCTATTGCTTTAAGATATTTTAATCCTATAGGAGCACATCCTTCGGCACTAATTGGAGAATTACCTATTGGGGTTCCAAATAATTTAGTACCGTTTATTACTCAAACTGCAATTGGTATTCGCGAAGAACTGAAAGTTTTTGGTGATGATTATAATACCTCAGATGGCTCAGCTATACGCGATTATATTAATGTTGTTGATTTAGCAAAAGCACATGTGGTTTCGGTAAAAAGAATGCTGGAAGATAAATGTAAAAGCAATTTTGAGTTTTTTAATTTAGGAACAGGAAAAGGTTCTTCGGTGCTCGAAATAGTAAATGCATTTGAAAAAGCAGCAGGCGAAAAATTAAAGTATAAGATTGTTGGCAGACGCGCTGGTGATGTTGAATCGGTATATGCTGATACAAAATTTGCAAATGAGGAGTTGGGCTGGAAAGCAGAAATAAGTTTGGAAGAAACCTTACTTTCGGCATGGAACTGGGAAAAATATATTCAAAATAAAAAATAACATAATGATAAATAAATCAATTTTAATAACCGGTGGTGCAGGATTTATAGGTTCGCATGTGGTAAGACTTTTTGTAAACAAATATCCCGATTATAGAATAGTTAATTTAGATAAGTTAACATATGCAGGAAATCTTGAAAATTTAAAGGATATTGAGAATGCTCCAAATTACGAATTTGTGAAAGGAGATATTGTTGATGATTCATTTATGTTTGAATTATTCAATAAATATCAGTTTGATGGAGTAATTCATTTAGCTGCAGAATCACACGTTGATCGTTCTATTGCCAATCCAAATGAGTTTATAAAAACAAATATTGTTGGAACTGTTAATCTTTTAAATGCTGCCCGAAATATTTGGAAAGAAAATTTGGAAGGGAAATTATTTTATCATATTTCGACTGATGAAGTATATGGTTCGCTTGGCGATGAAGGATTATTTGTTGAAGAAACATCGTATGACCCTCGAAGTCCATACTCAGCATCGAAGGCAAGCTCGGACCATTTGGTGAGAGCTTATTTTCACACATTCAAATTACCGGTTGTCATAACTAATTGTTCAAATAATTATGGAGCAAATCAATTTCCGGAAAAACTAATTCCTTTGGCAATAAATAACATTAAACATAAAAAGCCAATACCGATTTATGGTAAAGGTGAAAATATTCGTGATTGGCTTTTTGTTGAGGATCATGCAAGTGCAATCGATTTAGTTTTTCATAAAGGGAATGTTGGCGAAACATACAATATTGGAGGGAATAACGAATGGCAAAATATTGATTTAATCCATTCTCTTTGTAAGATTTTGGATAAAAAGCTTGGAAGAGAAGAAGGGGAATCGGCAAAACTAATAACATTTGTTAAAGACCGCGCTGGTCATGATTTGCGATATGCTATTGATTCTACAAAAATACAATCTGAACTAGG